>JAYSOO010000097.1:0-2871 GCA_043722755.1 Candidatus Parcubacteria bacterium | reverse complement strand
ATAGTAGGTTTGGAACGGTTACAAAAAGCGATGAAATATTAATCAGATACAAACCTTATGAAAAAAATAATTCTATCATCAATACTCATTCTCATATTTGGAAGCTATGTGCTACACAAAAATGTAATAGGTACTACTATTCCAGTCGACCAAAAAAGAAGTCTTTTGACTTCCGTTAGTAGTCAGACATCTACCTCAAGTCCTTCATATCGTGACGGTCAGTACATCGGAACATCAGCAGACGCTTATTATGGAAAGGTGCAAGTAGAAGTATTGGTTACAGGAGGCAAACTCGCTGAGGTCGCGTTCCTTACATACCCTAACCAACAAATGAACTCCCTCCGTCTCAATCAAGACGCAACTCCACGTCTCTCGGAGGAGGCTATTGCGGTGCAAAGTGCAAATGTCGATTATGTCACTGGTGCATCTCTAACTAGTGCTGCTTATATCGAATCTCTCTCAGCTGCTATCGAACAAGCCAAATCATAAGTATGAAACAAGTACGCATTATCATGGGAACGCCCGTCACTGTCGAAATAGATACTAGTGAAGCCGCGCAAAATCTTTTCGATGAAGCATTCGAGTATTTCACCTATATTGATAATAAATTTAGCACCTACAAAGAAACAAGTGAAATTACAGCAATTAATCAAGGGAAGGTAGAAAAAACAGCATACAGTGAGGATATGAAAATTGTTCTTGAACTATCTGAGGACACAAAAGAGTTGACTGGTGGTTACTTCGATATTATCACCCCTTCTGGCGTATGTGACCCTTCGGGTCTCGTCAAGGGATGGGCGATTTATAATGCTGCAATGATTTTAAAACGTCATAACGTACATAACTTTTATGTAGAGGCGGGTGGTGATATTCAAGTCTCGGGGTTAAATTCTCTCGGTAATGTGTGGACAATTGGTATCCAAAATCCTTTTTCTAAAAAACGAGAAGTTGTAAAGACTATACATATCAGAGATAAGGGTATTGCTACTTCAGGTTCCTATGTACGGGGTAATCACATTTACAATCCAGTGAATAAAATATCAGACTTGCAAAATCTCACGAGTATTACAGTTATTGGCCCAAATATATATGAAGCAGACCGGTTTGCCACAGCAGCGTATGCCATGGGAAGTACCGGAATCAATTTCATTGAGCAGCTCGAAGGATTTGAGGGTTATTCAATTGATGATAGAGGGATTGCAACGATGACGACAGGTTTTACTAATTACACAAAATAAATGTATGTTTAAATCAAAAGTGATTGAGTATAGTCGGCGCGGACAGTTGTTCTTGGAAAAATTCTTGAACGGTGTCGCCATGTACCGACTAGTACTTTATGTATTGATGTCATTTGTCGCAGTTGCATTCATATATTCTTTCTTCGGTTCATTTGGTCTTGTACCGTTTACACCTACAACCATGTTAATTTCGCTCGTTGTAATTTTAGGAGTGTCATGGGTCACCAATATACTTTTTGCGTATGTATTTAAAGTTTCAACTAACGTTGAATCTGTTTACATTACTGCGCTAATCTTATTCTGCGTCGTCACGCCTCCCCAAATGGGTGACTTTATGGCCTACCTCTCGCTTGCGGGCTGGGCATCGGTGTGGGCTGTGGCTTCTAAATTCATGGTTGCGATTAAAAGAAAGCATATTTTCAACCCAGTTGCTTTTGCCCTGGTATTAACCGCTTTAACACTGCATCAATCAGCTAGTTGGTGGATTGGTAGGGGTGATATGCTGCCTTTTGTATTGGTTGGTGGCTTGCTTATTGTCATGAAAATTCGTCGTTTTGATATGGTCATTAGTTTTGGAGTTTCTGCCCTTATCACTATTGGTACGATTGCTCTGCTAAATGGATCTGACGTGGTGTCTACCCTTGCGACTACATTTTCAGATACGGCATTCTTATTCTTTGCGTTTATTATGCTGACCGAGCCACTCACCACTCCACCAACTAGCAGACTCCGTATTCTTTACGGCGTGCTTGTCGGTTTCCTTTTTGCTCCGCAACTGCATTTTGGTTCGTTCTACTCGACCCCAGAATTGGCTCTCGTAGTAGGAAATATATTTTCCTATGCAGTCAGTCCAAAGCAGAAATATATCCTTAAATTCAAAGAACGGATCGAAGTTGCAAAGAATACATTTGACTACATCTTTACAAGTAACATAAAGATTCTGTTTCGCTCAGGACAGTACATGGAGTGGACTCTCGCGCATCCCCATCCAGATACCCGTGGTAATCGGCGCTATTTCACTTTGGCATCCGCACCTACGGAAAACACAGTCTGTATTGGAATGAGGCACTATGCTCAATCTAGTAGCTTTAAAATGAAGTTACAGGAAATGGTTGTTGGCGATGAGATAATTGCAGCTCAAGGTGCAGGAGATTTTGTTCTGCCAACACAAAAAAACGAGAAGCTGGCATTTATAGCGGGTGGTATAGGTATAACACCATTTCGTAGCATGATTCAATATATGCTTGATACAAAAGAAAAACGTGATGCAATCTTACTCTATACAAACAGAAACGCTGAAGATATTGCATATAAAGATATCTTCGATAAAGCACAGAATGAGCTTGGGCTAAAAACGAGTTATTTTGTTACTGATCCCAATGAAAAAGCGATCAATGGGTTCTTTCAGACCGAGAGAGTAACGGCCGAACAAATTAAAAAAGAAGTGCCAGACTATATGGAGCGAAAATTCTATATCTCCGGTCGAAACGAAATGGTTTCTGGTATTAAATCAATGCTCAAGTCGTTAGGAGTACGACCTCGAAATATTAAAACTGATTATTTTTCTGGCCTCTAAGAACCTGTTTGTGTTTTATTTCTAGACATGATTAAACATACGCTATAATTAAGATAT
>JAYSOO010000096.1:0-2880 GCA_043722755.1 Candidatus Parcubacteria bacterium | reverse complement strand
TAACAGGTCAATACCTCGGAGCTTTGCTCCGGCACATGGACAAACAAAGTTTGTTCCATGTGATACCTCGATGCGTAGCACTCGGGGAGGTATTCATTATTGTCTAAATCCTGTCTCAGTATGGTATTTATTTTTTTATACTCTACCCAAAATATTAAAAATACTGTATGATATATCGATATGTCAACAACCTGGGGAGAATCAATAGTAAGTTTTGATGAGGTATCATACTCTCATACTAAAAATAAGCCAATATTAACAGAGGCTAATTTTAACATACGTAAAAATGCAAAAATAACACTTATGGGTCAAAATGGGGCCGGAAAGAGTACTATTTTTAAACTGATAACCGACGAGTTGGAGCCGGACGAAGGGGACATCAACATTAAGAAAGATTTGACCATTGCAGTGTCTCGTCAAGTTATACCTCGCCCTGATCTCGAATTGACCATCCGTGAATTTTTTCAATCAATGTTTAAGCAAAAGATATATGATATTGACCCTCGTATTGATGAAGTTTTGAACATTGTGCACTTGAAGGCTGACAAAGAAAAAAAGATTAAGGATTTCTCCGGTGGTCAGCAGGCAAGACTTTTACTTGCTCAGGCCTTGATACAAAAATCAGACCTCATATTATTGGATGAGCCTACGAACAACCTTGATAAGGCGGGAATTGACCACTTAACAAAATTTTTAAAAGAATATACAAAAACAGTTATAGTTATTTCCCACGATGCTGATTTCTTAAATAGCTTTACTGAAGGAGTTCTGTATCTTGATATTCATACTCAGAAAGTTGAGCAATATGTCGGAACATATCATACAGTGGTTTCTGACATTGCTGTGAGAGTTGAAAAAGAAAAAAGAGCCAATGCTCAGGCCGAAAAGAAAATTCAGGAAAATAAAGATAAAGCCAACTTCTTTGCAAACAAGGGAGGAGGGATGAGACTTGTAGCCAAGCGTATGCGTGAGGATGCTGAAGAGGCGGAGGAAAATATGGTTGATGTTCGAAGGGAAGATAAAACTATTAAGCAATTTACAATCGAGGCACAGGAAGACTTATCCGGAGTGTTGTTTGCCCTGACATCTGTTGAAATAATTGACATAAAGAAAGAGGACGGATCTTTGAAAACCAAGAAGACTCATGTTGAGCTTAGAAAAGGTGAGCACTTGCTCTTGAAAGGTCCAAACGGTATTGGTAAGACAACATTGCTTAAAAATCTGGCTGGAGGACATGCAAAAGGTGAGGCAATAAAGGAAGGTGTGGTTGTTGGATATTACAGACAAGATTTCTCAAATTTGGATTTTGATAAGACCCCATATCAAACTCTTGAAGAATGTGCAGCTAAGGACAATAGTGAGCATTTTATACGAAAGACTCTTGCACAATTCTTGATAGCTGGAGATACTGCATATACTCCAATCGGTAGGTTGTCAGAAGGACAAAAAGGATTGGTAGCGTTTGCCAGACTTGTAGTGATGAAACCGGGATTGTTGATTCTTGATGAGCCTACAAACCATATCAACTTTCGTCATCTTCCTGCAATCGCAGAATCTTTGAAGAAATTCCAAGGAGCTATGATTGTTGTTTCTCACATGCAAGAATTTGTTGATAAGGTGGGGATTGATAACACTTTGGACTTGGGTAAGTAAGCTTGATAATCTCTTCGGTTTTTCTTTATTAACGACGTAGAATGAGAAAAACAAAAGTTTTTTACTTTTGTTTCCGAACCGAGGAGTTAACGGTCAATACCTCGGAGTTTTGCTCCGGCATTTGTTAAAACACAAAACCGGATAATAAATATTATCCGGGATTGTATTTTAGCCGGACCGTTATGATCCTGACGTTTGGGATAACCCATTTGTACTTACATTATAGCATTGTCAAATATCTTGTCAAATTTTAACAAAAAAGTGATACAATGAAGAAATGTTTAAATTCGTCCGAAGATTCTTCGAGCCTGCGCTCAATAGAAAAGGCAAATCGCTAAAATTAATATTTGATACTTTTATTTCATATCTATGGTATGACCTGCTGCCGATTATTTCTATACCTATCCTAATAGGGTATATTAATGCCTACGATTTTAAAAATATAAATAATTTTTCAATTATTGTTTTATCACTGACTAGTTTTTTATTACTTGCACAATTCTTTACAACTCGATGGGGGACGCAGGCTAAGTATGCCTTTGAAATCTATTTAACTGAAAAATATTTCAAAAGATCTATTCTTAAAGATCCTGTATACATGGAAAAGATTGGTTCTGGAAAATTACAATCAATAATAAAAGCCGGAATTCGTGCATGGAGTGAATCAAACTATGGAATATTATATGGATTGACGAGAGCTATTACTGGCGTATTGACAGGTGTCTACATTATATTAAATTTTGACGCTAAATATATTCCATATTTTTTATTAATAATAGTTATTTCATGTTCGGGATATTATTTCTTCTTAAGAAAGAAACTAAAACATGATGATAAGTCTGTTGAGATTGAAAATGATCTTGATAAGAACTATATACGGGTAATGATGTCTCGACAGGAAGTGATCTTAGCTGTTAGGGAAAATAAGGAGAGTGACAATATTGTTTCGATGATGAAAAAACAGTTAAAAGAAGAGAACACAGGTTCAATGTACGAACATGCGTCTGAATTATTTACCTCCGGTATGTTGGCCATGTTACCGGTCGCGGGATTACTATTCCTTGTACAAGATATTGAGTTAAATCCTGTCAATGTGGCATTTTTAATTTCTTTTATTTACTTCTCAGTACGATTTTCAAGTACACTATATAACTTGATCTGGGTCGTTGGTCAGATTTTTGATTACTATCCCAAGATGAAAAAAGTCTGGGATTTTATTGACGAAGG
>JAYSOO010000095.1:0-7172 GCA_043722755.1 Candidatus Parcubacteria bacterium | reverse complement strand
AAACTCCTTTGCTTTCTTCTTTTTTTCATACTCAATAGATTAAATTGGTTCAACCTCTATCTGTTTATTTTCTTTTAATTCTATTTTAATAGGTTGTTTTTCCATGATTATAATTTGATTTCAGTTTAGATAAAATTTTCTATTTTAATATTATAGCACTATCTTCAAAAATGGTGAGTGATTTACCAATATGCAAACAATATACCTTGTTTAAATAATAAGTAACCCGAGTATCGTTCGGGTGGACGGGAAAAACTACTCACCGTATAACGCCTTTAGTGTTTCCGGTGAAAGAGCGGTGGATTCTTCATATTCACCTTCCTTTTCCTTCCAGACGTTTTTCTGAGTTACGTCAAAGGAGGGCAGCGATTCTTGAGTTACCCAGCCTTCCAGCACCGCCACCCTAGCAACGAGTCTTAAGGATCCCGGACCAACGTTGTGGGTCCTTCCGTATTTTGCAAACAGTAGTTTTGCTAGATTTTCAACCAATTGATCTCTCTTGTTTTTTTTCATTTTTATTGTTTTGTGAAATTCCAATCAGTCGTCAACACCATGTTGTAGACTGAATAAGAAGGAGATTTTACGAATCTCCCGAAACGCCGACTTTCGTCGAACCAGCACTGCATGCCAGACTCACGCTTTTAGAAAGGTGACACCAATTGGCACTTATGAATGAAAGGTGGTGCCATCCTTACAAGAGTCTTTCCTCCCTGTCACTTGCCACGGACAATTTTTACAATGTCTCGAACAAGCCCGTACCATTGATACACCACTAGTGCACTAAGCAAACCAGCGGCGACCCCATACGAGAACGCGTCGTAGATATTCATAAAGAATCCTACTTGACTCAGTTTTTTCACAGTACCGAGTTCGGGTCGACTAACCCTATCTCTAACTGCCGCTTCTTTGATTAGGTTTGCGGGACCTTTTGTTTTTTATTCTGTTGCCAAGATGGTTTTCTCCATCTCCGTCATTCACGTTTCCGCAATGACAGCACCTCAACTCCTAGGAGTTCGGATCAACCACTTCAACGTAGTATTCAGGATCAAGATCCTGAAGCCACATATTAAAGTTAAGATCGTCTTCGCTTTGGTCGCGATGGCCGTGCGAGAAGCTAACTCCGTCCCATCTGGACAGGTCAACATCCGGGTGGAAGAAGTAGATATCATTGATATCACCCCCTCCCAACTCCTGGTGACTTCCATGGTAGAAGGAGAAGTAATGAAACTTCTTCCAGCCATCGAAGGTCAGGGTTTCGATGAGATCGTTTGTCACCGACCTTATCTTCCTTTCGAGAAGATCCTTTTCCTTTAGGAAAAGAGACATTTCTTTGAGGTAGTGAGCAGCGAGTGTGGAGTTGTTATTCATGGTGAGCTAATCTGAATTTCAGAACAGGTCACCATGAATAACTTTGTAAACATACTTCTGCTTTCGTCCTTTTGGACTCGTCAGTCGGAGCACTCACTCCGAGAGCAGGGGGATATTTCTATCCCCTAGCGACTTTGTCGCCATTGCCTTTCGGCTAAGTTTTTCGCACATGCGAGGCACTTTATATGATTGTTATTTTATATATTCCTATCTCTATTTGCAAAAGCAAGTGGAGACACGCTTTTCTCCAACTCAAGCGACTAGCGCTGAGTTCGAGCGTTCTCACGAACACTCTGGAGGTTCGTCACTGACTCATCGGGCCAGGCGAAGCCTTGTGCCCCGCGTACCGCCCAACGGATTGTCGGAAACGATCCGAACTGACCATGCCACTCGGCAAGGAGGATTGAGGCGGCCGGTGCCATCCCCGGAAGGATGACTTCGGCTTGGGCACCTTTTTTTAAGGCGTCCCGAATCTCTTCCGGTAAACCGGCCAGAGTCTCCCGAATTACCGGGATCAAACCATTAGCCGATTCCATCGGCAGGTTCACCCCAACAAGTGGGGCGATTTCAAATCCGGAAATCGGGTGTCCAGAAAAGTTGATTTTCATATTTTGATTTGTCACCACAAGCGAATATCTATCTATATATTTCTAGAACACGCTCGTGTTCAAAGCTCCATTTCGGTAGCTTTTTCAAAATATAAGACAGATTTCTTGCGGTGTATCCCAAAAACAATGATTTGTTTCCAAAATACACAGCAAGACTACCTTCTGATTACAAGTCTGTTTTTTTAAATGAACTGTATTACTTATATTATTATAGCATATACAATATATTTGTCAATAATATATAAACTAAAATCCTTTGAAAATAAAGATTCTTTTACATTTATTTGACAAAATAATATAAACTATATATTATATAGCTATTATTGTTACAATAACATAACACAATTATATGAATACAAAACTATTAGAACAAATTGGACTCTCTGAAGAGCAATCAAAAGCCTACTTATGTCTTATTTCTTCCGGTAGTTTACCTGCAAGAAAGATCGCCTTCTCTACAGGTATAAACCGAAGTTTGGTGTACAAAGTGCTTAAACAGCTTATTGCACTTGAATTAGTGACAGAAACCACCAATTCTAGATCTGTTAGCACTTTTACAGGATTACACCCTTCCAAGCTTCACTCGATGGTGAAGAAAAAAGAGGAAGATCTTAAGAATGCTGACCAGGCACTAAATGAAGTGGTAAGCACGCTTGGTGCACAGTTTAACCTTGTCTGTGGCAAGCCTTCCATTCATTTTCAAGAAGGCCTTGATGGTATCAAATATCTATACAAAGATATCCTGCGTGCTGGAAAAAATATTAAACTTATCAGATCCCCACAAGATAATGATCAACCAGAGCTGGGTAAACTTGTAATTGAACAAATTAGAAAACAGGTTGAAAAAGGCATTCATGTTCAGGCCATTGTTCCTATGGAAATGACACATGATGAATTTATTTTTAAAAGAGATTTTGAAAATCTCGTTGAAAGGAAGCGCATAGATAGAAAGGAAATGGATATACCAGCTCAAATAATTATCTACGGAAACAAGGTTGCAATCACATCTTTTAAAGACTGCCTCATTACTACAATCATTGATGATGCTGGTATAAAAGAAACTTTTGAAATTATTTTTCAAAGACTTTGGAAAAGTTTTTAGTTGAACCTACACTAACCTCTCAAAAATCCATCTCACAAAAGGTTGAAACACATTCCAAATCAATATGATGATAACAAACCAAAATAAGAAACTCTTGCCTTCCATGGACTTTCGGAACCTATAAAATTTTTGCGGTATAAACGCGAACAAGATCTTTGATCCATCCAGAGGTGGAATCGGCATCAGGTTAAATAGAGCCAACACAATATTTATCAAAACTACCATCTGAGCGACACTTGTATACAGTTCGTTCATCGGAACAAATTTTAACAAGACTACAAATATCGCAACAAATATAATGTTCACCAGTGGGCCCGCAAAAGAAACAAGAGCTTCTCCATATTTTATATTTCTAAAATTATAAGGATTAACAGGAACAGGTTTTGCATATCCGAACAGGAATGGCATGCCGGTAAGAAACATAAGCATAGGTAATGCTACCGATCCAATAGGGTCTATGTGAGGAATAGGATTTAAAGTTAAACGACCTGCGTCTCTCGCTGTTCTATCTCCTTGCCACAAAGCTGCGAGTCCGTGTGCAACTTCATGAGCAACAATTGATAGTATTAAAATAAGTAAGGCTATTATATTCATATTATTTTTATTTTCTTAAATTTTTTATTTCTTCTAATATTAATTGTAGCTGATTATCTATATTTTTAAACTTGTCATTAACCGCTTTATCTCTTTTATTATCTGAATCCTCTATTTCCTCAACATCTTCCTCGATTTCCTCAACATCTTCTTGAATCTCGTCAATATCCTCTTGAATCTCATCAAGATCCTCCTCAACTTCTTCAAGTGAGTCAGTGTTCTTATTTACTGCCATTTGTATAAAAATAGACAAATATATTGCCTCCAACGAAACAATAGTTGTCAAAGTGAGCAATACTTTTTCTGCAGAAATTCCTAAAATAATCAATAAAAATGAAATGGTAAATAAAACTGTGTGAATATAAAGAGACCAAATCGAACCTACGTTTCTAGATACTTTTTGTTCAAAAGTTATAGGTGCTTGAATTTTAGGTATTTTTGGTGTTTTCAGCTTCGTTTTGTCTTTCATTTTAAACATAAATTTAAATATACCATAAAGATAATACATATTGCCACAATAGGACCTTTATGCTAATATAAGCCCCATGTCAAAAATTTGTGAAATAACAGGAAGAGGATCTATAAATGGAGGTGGTTATTCTAACAGGACTCGTGCCACTCAGTTTAACCCTACAGGAAAAAGAAGAAGATATATAAACCTACAGAAAAAGAAGATCTTCATACCTGAACTAAATCAATCAGTAACACTTACGATCTCAACAAGAGCTATTAAAACCATAAACAAGAATGGTGCTTATAAAACTTTGCAAAAAGCAGGTATAATCTAATTTAACAAATATACAATATTTCCCTCTGAAAAAGTCTCTCGAATCCGAGAGTCTTTTTTGTTTAATAAATTTACCCTATACAAAGTTTCCTCGTTTGGGTGACGATATTTGTTATTGAGTCCGGCAGACACTATATAATCCGTAGCACCAACCTTGGTCAGAAAATCCATACCTGAAGAATTTTTAGACCCGTGATGTCCAAGTTTTAATATGTCAGATTCCAAAACAGGACATGTATTTAGTACATTTTTGCCACAATAATTATCAATCATTTGCTTTTCAGCTTTGATTGGAGCATCACCTGTTAACATAAAGCTTTTGTCCTTATGTGACAATTTTAAAACAATCGAGTAGTCATTGTCATCAACTCTGTTGCTTTTGCCTTTTTTATCTTGATATGGCTTTTCTATAGGGTACAAAAACCTTAAATCAAAATATTCAAAATTAAAACTTGGGAGCACTACCATATCTTGAGTTAAAATATTAAGCTCCTTTATAGTCTTTTCAAGCTCATTTTCCGTCTGACTTTCGGCTTTTTGATCCATATCCAAAAACCCGTTATGAATAACTTGACCTACTATTCCTTTTTTAATAAGGTTTGCAGCCTCTCCAATATGATCTTGGTCTGCATGAGTAAGCAAAAGGGTGCTTATATGCACCTTGTAACATAATCGAACCTTTTGTATCTGCTTTAGCACATCACTATCTTTATTGCCGGTATCTATCAATATACTTTGACCTAACTTGTTCTCTATGTATATAGCATCTCCTTGCCCTATATTAAGAAATGCGATCATGTTCACATGCCTGTTGCAACCACGGTTCAGATACAAGAAAATCCCAAGGCAAATATTGATACTAATCAATATAATAATATTAAGATAGAATATGTTATATTTAATATATAAATCTTTTGGCATACTGTAATTAAATCATATACTAATTCATGTAAATTAAAAGAATTAATAAAGAGCTAATAAATAAAATTAAAATTATGACACACATCACATACGTAGAAAAAAAATTTAATATAACAGAACTTAAGGATATATCCCCTCGAACAATAGAAGAGCATCTAAAACTATACGCAGGATATGTAAAGCATACAAACCTGATCCTAGAAAAAATAGCAGAGCTGACTGCTGTAGTGGAGGACCTGCCAAATAACGTATATGTTATTGGAGAGTTAAAAAGAAGACTGGGATTTGAGTTTGGCGGAATGAGGAATCATGAATATTATTTTGAACAATTTGAAGGCACTGGAGGGCATCCAATACATGAGGAATCAAATTTGTACAAGAAAATAGAAGAATCTTGGGGATCATACGAAAAATGGCTGGCCGAGTTCAAATTATTGGCTATGACTCGTGGCGTAGGCTGGGCCTTTCTCTACCTGGATAAAACAAACGGTAACCTTATAAACACATGGGTTGGCGAGCAGCATGAGGGCCACCTGATAGGACTTAAGCCTGTATTGGTTTTAGATATGTGGGAACATTCATACATGCTTGATGTAGCCCCTTCAGAGAAGAAAAAATACATAGATGCCTTCTTTGAAAATGTTAATTTTGATGTTGTTGAGGCAAGATTTTAGAGAATAAAAAAATCCGACACCGCCACTGAGACGGGGTCGGATTTTAGGTTAAAATTCACATCCTACTTTTAAAAAATCATCTGATTAATCTTTTTTAATTTTCCAAAACAGGTAAAGTACCAACATCCCGTATCCCAAAAGTATCCATAAACTATTTTTTCTATCGAACACGATATATGCATGAGGTACCTCGGATAAAAATTTAACCAGAATAAACACAATTTTTAAAATCATATTATTTAAAAAAATTGCCAAAGTCGAAATCCACGGAAACAAACTCAAAAATCCTAGCAACATGATAAAAGGTATCAAAGGTAAAATCAAAATATTACTTAAAAGAAACACCGCAGAAAATGACCCGCTCATAAAAATAATATATGGGAAAACAAAAACCTGAGTCGCGAGAGTTACCGACATAATTTCCCTCAAAAAATTTGGCAAAAAATTAAGCTTAGAGAAAATGAAAGCCTGATCAAAATATTTAGAAAATAAAATAAGTCCATACGTGGCGCAGCATGTCAGATGAAATGAAGGGTCGTAGATACTGCCGAAAGGATTTATGATTGTCATAATTAAAACCACGATCGTAAGCGCATAGATTTGATTTGTATTTTCTTTAAAAATTACAAGCGCACAAAAACTAGAAATAAATGCCCTGTTGATTGGAGCGCCTCCACCGGTCAGCAATACAAAACTTGTAATCGAGATGAGTATTAAAAATTTTTTTATTGCCTCTGAAAATATATTTTCTTTTATTTTAAAAATTTTAAAAATAACATCAAAAATATATTTTATGGAAAAAATTATAATTGATACATTTGACCCTGACAGCACTATGACATGAGATAGCGAGACTCTTTTAAATATCTCGAGAGTATCATGATCCATGAGTCCTTTTCCAGCAACCAAAACCCCAGCCACTAACCCGGCATATGGCTGGTCGTATTTTTCTAAAAATATTTTTGTAATTTTTGTTTTTTGTTTTAAAAAAAATAATTTAATTTTTTCATACTTACTCAGATCTGGACACTCCCAAATTTTTTCAATTTTATTGACCTTGTACAAAAGATAGACTCCGTCCTTAGCCATATATTTTGTATATGGAAAATTATACAGAG
>JAYSOO010000094.1:0-7199 GCA_043722755.1 Candidatus Parcubacteria bacterium | reverse complement strand
AAAAAAACTGTAAAAAAAGCAGCAAAAAAAAGATAGTTCACTCTATCCCACTAAACAAAAATGCGTAAGGAATAATACTCCCTACGCATTTTTGTTTGCTTAATATTTTTCATGTTTTATGCTATAAATATACACATGTCATTTTTAAATTTACTAGGTTCTCCTATAAAAAAATATCAAAAAAAGGTTGTCGTTATTAACGATTTGGAGACTGGAATATCAAAGCTTTCAGATGAAGAATTAAAAGCCCAATCTTTAGTGTTAAAATCCACACTTACTGATGCTGATAAGGTAAAATTAGATCAGTATTTGCCTGAAGCTTTTGCACTTGTTCGGGAGGCAGCGAGTCGAACCTTGAACCAGCGTCACTATGACGTGCAGCTTATCGGTGGAATGATTTTGCATGACAACAATGTTGCTGAGATGAAAACAGGGGAAGGTAAGACACAGATGGCGACATTGCCAACATATCTAAATGCGTTGGTTGGAAAGGGCGTGCATGTTGTAACTGTAAACGATTATCTGTCTGGACGTGACGCTGTGTGGATGGGGCAGATATATTATATGCTTGGAATCTCGACTGCGGTTATCATGCAAGATAAGTCCTTCATATATGATCCAACTCACACAACTTTGGAGGATGATAAGAAAGAAGACGAGACAGGATCATTTAAGATAGAGTATGAATTTTTGAAACCATGCACAAGGCAAGAGGCATATGCAGCCGACATCACATACGGTACAAACAGTGTGTTTGGTTTTGACTATCTGTTTGATAACATCGCAAACTCGAAAGATGATCTAAGGCAAAGAGGACATTATTTTGCAATTATAGATGAGGCAGACTCTATTCTTATAGATGAGTCACGCAGTCCTCTGATCGTCTCACAACCTGCCGAAGAGTCAGATGATGTGTATAAAACATTTACGTCAATTGTAAAGGATATGAAAAGAGATCAACATTATATATATGATGAGAAATTCAAATCAATTCTCATTACGGATGAGGGTATAGACTTTGCTGAGAAAAAATTGAACATAAATGACTTATACAACAATGAGAACATAAAGTTGGTTCATCATTTGGAAACGGCGATAAAAGCTAAAGCAATATATCACAAAGAAGTTGATTATCTTATTAAGGATGGGGAAGTTATCATAGTTGACACTGCAACAGGTAGAATTCAACCAGGACGTCGATGGTCTGATGGTATACATCAAGCCATTGAAGCCAAAGAAGGTGTAAAGATACAAAGAGAAAGCAAAACGGCGGCATCTATTACATATCAAAATCTTTTTAGATTATATGAAAGACTTTCGGGTATGACAGGAACAGGTTTTACATCCCGTGAGGAATTTATCAAGGTGTATAATCTTGATGTGATCACTGTGCCAACGCATAAACCAGTTATACGAAAAGATAGAGATGACCTTATTTTTATGACAGAGCTTGGAAAATTTAAAGCCATCGCTAAAAAAATAAAAGAATTAAACCAAAAAGGACAACCAGTTCTTGTGGGTACTATTTCTATTGAAAAAAATGAATTATTATCGCAATACTTAAAAGTTGCTGGAGTAAAACATAACCTATTGAATGCAAAACCGGAACTTGCAGAAAAAGAAGGAGAGATCATCGCTCAAGCTGGAAAAAAAGGTGGAGTAACTATTGCAACTAACATGGCAGGTCGTGGAGTTGATATCAAGCTTGGAGGTAATCCATGTACATCAGAAGAGGCTCAAGAAGTAAAAGATCTTGGAGGTTTATATGTTATTGGTACAGAGAGACATGACTCAAGACGCGTTGATAATCAGCTTCGCGGTCGTTCAGGACGTCAGGGAGATGCTGGTGAGACTCAGTTCCACGTATCACTTGAAGATGATCTCATGCGTGTGTTTGCAAACAACGCCATCAAAGGCTTGATGGCTCGCATGCAATTGCCAGAAGATGAGGCGATACAACATAAGCTTGTTTCTCGATCACTTGAATCAGCACAAAAGAAAATAGAAGGCTTTCATTTTGATTCAAGAAAAAGAGTTCTTGAATTTGATGACGTGCTCAATCAGCAAAGACAAAATATTTACACAAAGAGAAGAAACATATTGATTGCAGAAGGTGACAGTTTGAAAAAAATTATAGACGACATGTTGATCGAAACTGAAATTCCTGAAAATAAAAAGACTGATGATTTTTATAAAATCAATAAGCAGGTGCTTCTACAAATCAATGATTATTATTGGATGAATCATCTTGATAATATGGGTCATCTACAAACAAGTGTAAACTTCAGAGCTATCGGGCAACATGATCCTATAGTAGAATACAAGAGAGAGGGGTTGATTGCATTTAAGGAACTAAACGGCAAGATAAAGTCAGATTTTATCAATAATGCTTTGAGATTGATAAATCAATAGAATTTTGTTATCATACAACCATGAATGAAGATTATGAGTCGATATTAAGTCGTCTTAGTGATATAGAAGAAAACGTTAAGCAAAATACTCATATGCTAAACCGTATTGAGCGAAGGGCACGTCTCTCTTTACTTTTTTCATCTTTGAAATGGTTTATTATTATTGGACTTTCTTTGGGAACATTTTACTATACAAAGCCATACTTAGAACAACTAATGGAGACGTATAGTGAGATTTCAAATTTTGGTTCATATTTTAATAAATAATAACAAAGTCTATTCATATGCCAAGGTAGCTCAGTTGGTAGAGCATATCCCTGAAGAGGATGGGGTCGCCGGTTCGAGCCCGGCCCTTGGCACCACATAACGTTAATTTGTCACGATACTTGGGCAAAAATCCGGAGGATTTTTAGGGCGAGAAAAGGTTTTATGTATTTTTGAGAATCTGAAGGATTTGAGAAAATATAAAACCTGTACTGGTCCTGTAGGGACCGAGATCCCGGCCCTTGGCACAAAGCGCAGCAAAAAACACAACAACCAAGGAAAGTTTGTTGTGTTTTTTGCTGCACTTTGTAGAGTAAAAATCTTTCAGATTTTTACGAGAGGCCAAGGATAAAAAAGTAGCACTTTTTTAGGGCGAGAAAAGCTTTGTGCAACTTGTTTTCGTTCATGACGAAAGTTCTATAAACCCTTCACTTTCAAATTTGCCTTTCTTTCTCTATCTATCCTAGGAAGCCTCAATGTTAGCATTCCTTGTGACTCTGTTGCCTCAGCCCTGTCGATATCAACTTCATGAGGCAACTTTACTGTTCTTGAAAATGTTCCCCAATACAGCTCTCTGTAATGATAGTCATCTTCAGAGATAGTTTTTTCATCTTTTCTTTCTCCTCTGATAGTAAGCATATCTCTTGAAAGTGAGATATCAATATCTTCTTTTCTAACTCCTGGAATCATGGTCTTAACTATGACTTCAACAGGTGTTTCAAAAAGATCTATTCCAAGCTGACCTTCAACTGCTATCGGGGCATCTATCTCGTCCTCATCTTCATCGGTATCATTGCCTATATCATCGTCAATATCTTTTAAATTTAATGCGTTAAAAGATTTGCGATTTACTTGACTCATTTTTTCCATAGCTTCTTCATCCTCTTCCTTAAAGCTTCCTGTTAATCTTTGTAAAAACGATTTGCGTGTATTGTTCATGTGTCTATTTTAAAGGTTTGGATGAAGATGTGCAAGCTTTACGGATTGCATTTTATTGTTTTTACATTCTCCAAGCTTAGAATTATGAATATGATCACGATCCACACTGCTAAAAACACAAACAATATTGAATGTACAGATTGCAGTAGGAATAAATTAAAAAGCCAATGCATCAAAATTGCCGTAATAAGTCCTGCCCATATACATACTTCGCGAACAAGCGGTCTTTTGCAAAATGAGTAGCCTATAAACAAGGCAAGGATTCCACTTGAGGCTATGTGAAGTATATTTGCGCCGACAAACCTAATATTTGTGTTTATTATCAAGTTTAAAGTCTGCCCTTCAATTAAGGGTTTTATTAGGTAAAGACTATTTTCCATAGCAGCAAATCCTATAGCTGCTGTCATAAGATATATAAAGGCATCTATAGGCTCGTCAAAAAGTTTAGTTCTGAAAAATATAACATAGGCACATGCAAATTTAACAAATTCTTCAATGATAACAAAGATCAAGTTGACTGTTTTGTAGTTGTTGATATCTATTCCTTCCCAATTAAAATATGTATTAAGCATATTTTGCAAAAATAGGGCAACAAAAGCTCCGCACATTCCCAATAAAAAAGTTATCAGAATGATCTTTCTAGGTTCCTTGTGTTTATTGTCTTCGTGCATCCAAAACCATAACCATATAAGAGAAGGAATGAGGCCTCCGATCAAAGCATAAAAGAAAATCGTAAAGCTACTATTCAACACAAATAATATTTCGTTATACAGAGCCATATGTTTGATATTATATATTATTTAAAGACCAATCTCCATCAGGCTTTAATTCATCAAAGTCAATTGTGTTCGGTTGAATAATTTTTGCATACTCATTCTTGAGTCCAACTATCGCTGCCAGGGATATCATTATTGCATTATCTGTTGCCAACTCTTTCGAAGGCTTTAAAAAATTAATACTTTTTTGTTCACACCAATTGTTAATATGTTCTTTCAAAAATTCATTGGCAATAACGCCGCCAGCTACGATTAAATTTTTATATTTATAGTTATTTGTTTTATGGGCAAAATTTATCTTGCTCAACAGGACATCAATAACGGAATTTTCAAACTCGTGGCAAATCAAGCTTACAACGTCATCAGGCAGTTGCTCTATTCCTTGGTTTTTTTTAAAATCTCGGACCATATAAAGCACAGCAGTCTTCAATCCAGAGAAAGACAGATCCAGGTCTTTATTGTGTATCATTGGTCTTGGTAATTTTATTGAAAATTTATCTTTTTCTATCTGAATATCTTGCTCTGAAGCCACTTCTCTCAACTTTTGAGCCTTTCCCGCGATCAGTGGTCCTCCAGGATAAGAAAGACCAAGTATGCGAGCTGCCTTGTCATAAGCTTCACCAACAGCATCATCTCTGGTTTTACCGATAATACTGTATTGCCCCCAATTTTCCACATCTACAAGCTCTGTATGTCCTCCAGATATAAGAAGGGCAAGGGTTGGAAATTCTATATTGTTTGACTCCAAAAGAACGGAAGAGATGTGTCCTTCCATATGGTTTATAGGAAGCAATGGTATTTGCCAAAGTTGAGCTAAAAATTTTGCAAAGCTCAATCCGACCCAAAGTGCCGGCTCGAGTCCAGGGCCTCGGGTTACTGCTATGTAGTCTATATTTGGAATTTTTTTGATAGGAAATTTTTCAACCTGTTCTTTTAATTCGTTTTCTCTATCTAACAAGTTAATGTCTAAATTTTTTGTATCTACATATGACTCGTTTCCGTTTTCTATTTTATGTAAACACAATGTCAATAGTCCTAATAGGTTTTTGCCATGCTCTCTTTTGGCAACCATAGGGAATACACCACCGAACTCTTTATGGATGTCTACTTGGCTGTTTAAAGAATCAGCTAACAGTCTATATGTGTTTGAATTTTTATCAAACTCCAATATTGATACCGCGGTTTCATCGCAACTGGTCTCTATGCTTAATATTCGTAAAATCATTATTTTATAACTATAATATACATTTAATATTTTGTAAAATAACATATTATAGATTTGATATAGTGACTATGATAAGATTTTAACTATGAAATCAAAAATAATCCTATTTTCTCTACTCATCTCTTTGGGTGTTTTTACTATAGTTAAGGCATACGGCATCATAGATATCATTAACGTTCCTCCCATGCCAACTCAGGGTGTAGGTCTTGGCAATAAGGAGACTGTAGTTGTCGGTGATAAGTTATATATATTAAACACAAGCTCCAACAGCGTATCCGTCATGGATCTGACTACAGATCTTGTTATTAAAAATATAAATGTAGGTTCGAAACCTGTTGCAGCCTCAGTTGTAAACAATAAGGTGTATGTCAACAATCAGGATTCAAGTAGTGTATCAGTGATAGATACTGCGACCGATACTGTCGTTGCAACTATAAATGTTCAGACATCTCCCATCAAATCAGCAACTCTCAACAATAAGGTTTATGTATTAAATAGCTCATCAGGTACTGTTTCGGTTATTAATACCACAAATAATACAGTATCAACAACAACCAATGTTTCTATCGGTTCTCAGGATATGATTGCATCTAACGGAAAGATATATGTATCGAATCATATTAACAAGAATGTTAAAGTTATAGACCCTGCAACTGATATCATTACCAATACTATAACCTTGCCGTCTGGTCCGGCATACCTGGCAACAACAGGAATATACTTATACTCATTAAACTACTCTTCAAGTACTGTTTCAGTTATCGATACTACAAATAATACAAACATAGCAAATCTAAACGTTATCAACGGTCCAGATAAGTTTGTTTTTGCTGCCGGTAAACTATATATCTCAAACATCAACTTAAGTGATAATACTACTGTTATAGACACGGTGTCTAACACTGTTGCTACCACAACGACTTTGGCTGTTCAGCCTACAAAATCAGTTGCCGCGGGTAATGATATATATGTTTTTACCGCAAGTGGCGATATTAGTTTATTTGATACAGATACAAACACACACAGCGTTGTTGTAAATGATTTTACGATAGAAGGATCAACTCCAATTGTTTTGGCTGCCAGATTGGTTAACGGCAAAATATATACTTCATCCACATTGCAAAGTAAAATGTTCATATTTGACACAAGTCTTAATGCTGTTGTTCGCATAACGCCTAACACAAGTACTGATGCGTCAGCGCCGTCCAGTGCTGTTATTGTTGGCGATAAGATGTATGTCGCAGATTCGTCACATAATCAAGTTGTATCGATCAATATAACAACCAACACTGTTTTGAATGAAATATCTGTTGGAGCTACACCTAATCACATAATAGCAAAAGGCAATAAAGTCTATGTTGTTAATTCTGATTCAGATAATGTATCTGTTATAGACACAGGTACGGATACTGTAACCGCAACTATAAATGTCGGTAATTATCCTTATGACGCTACTATAATAGGCAACATGCTTTACGTGGTTAATTCTGACACTGCTACCAATAATATATCAGTAATAGATACAAATTCAGATATAGTCGTGCAATCATTTACATTGGGTGATTATCCCTATGACGTAGATTC
>JAYSOO010000093.1:0-2910 GCA_043722755.1 Candidatus Parcubacteria bacterium | reverse complement strand
ACGTCCAAAACCAAAAAACCTTCCTCATTTTTGCGTCCCTCCCCCGACCCCTTCCCGCCTTAACAAACAAAGGAAAGGTTTTTTGGTTTTGGTTCGGCATACTCTAAGTTTATCACAAATATCTAAACTTTGGATATTGAATATTTAGATAGACGATAGTAGTATTATGACTAGGTCAACACAAACAAAAGAGTATGCTTATTTTGTCGAACGCTTACGAAAAGCGCGCGAGGAAGCGGGGTTGACCCAAGTTGAGGTGGCTAAGAAGTTGAAACGTCCACAGTCGCATATATCCAATGTGGAATCAGGTCAGCAACGAGTTGATGTGGTTGAGTTGCAGACATTTGCGAAGATATACGGGAAAGAGATTACTTATTTTGTAAAATGAGAACTATCAAAAAATTTTTTATCAATATTACAATACCAAAACTAATCGTTTTAATTTTGTTATCTTTCGCTATAAAATTTACCGTAGACTTTGGATTGAGAGATTTTTTAGTTCCATTTTTTATGATTTTCTCTTTTCATACTGAAGAGCCTTTCAGGCTTCTTGCTGCAAATGAGATTGTAAACAAGATAGTTGCCATCATCGAAGTAGCGACACTTATTATGATTGTTTATATATTTAAACTTGCGTTTGCTAATAAGGTAAAAGTCCAAAATGTGACAGAAAATATAGCGAGATCTGACTCGACGAACAATACGCTTAAAAACGAATAGTAAATGTACATATGACAACAGCACAAAAACAACAGCTATTCTTTTCTATCACAATCACGCTTGTTTTATTATGGTTCTCGGTTGATGCAACAGGTAGTATAGGGAGGGGTTTGGCCATAGGTTTGTTTGCCACGTTTTGTTTTTTTATATTCAAAAGAGCTGTCACTGATGACTATATCAATAAAAGTGACGGGGAGAAAAGCAAAGCAGTTATCATTTTTTACCTTGTCTACGCAATCATATTTTATTTCTTAATGCAGTATGGCTATCAAATGACTTACCTGAATAAAGAGTGTTACGAAAATGACGTTCAGCAAGCTTGCGATGAATTAGAATATAGGATTAATAATTAACTGCAATTCCATGAAAATGCAATCATTCCGTACTTCTAGACTCGAACTAAATTCTGTTTCAGCCAAGAGAAAAGTTTCAGGCATGGATACTAATGGCAATAGTATTGAGTTTGATGTCATCTTTAACATCAGTCAGGTATCTAGTAATTTTAGAGACGATATTTATACTATTACTCAAGAAAAAATAAATAACTTGATTGATAGCGCTGAAACCTTACGTGGTAAATATGAAATAGAATTATCAGATAAAGATTTTTACTAGAAATATATAATAAATTTATGGATAATGGCAATAAAAGATTTACTTATTTAGAAGGATACAAAGGAGCATTCTTTATAGGGACAATCATACTATTTTTTTATAATTTGACTGGCGGGGCGGATGAACTTATGAAATCGATGTCCTCAGCTAATTTCCTAATGCTCTTGCTTTTTATAATGTATTTTACGGTCACCATCTTAGGTGGCTTACTTTTTAGTATTATGACTAGGTCCATCAGAACGAAAGAGTACGCCTATTTTGTCGAACGCTTACGAAAAGCGCGCGAGGAAGCGGGGTTGACCCAAGTTGAGGTGGCTAAGAAGTTGAAACTTCCACAGTCACATATATCCAATGTGGAATTAGGTCAGCAACGAGTGGATGTGGTTGAGTTACAGACATTTGCGAAGATATATAAAAAGGAGTTGGTGTGGTTTGTAAAATAAATCTTTAAATAATATATGTTCGGTATTTTTAAAAACTTTGTATCCTATGGAAAAATTGAGGATTATACCGTTAAACTTGCAGAAGAGTTTATTTTTGAAGTACCTGCAAATTATAGCCATTCGGAACAAATTGGTGCCTTTAAAAAATATGCAGGGAAAAATAACATTTCCTGTAGTGACTCTTTTTCTGATGATTTTTTTAAAAACACTTCATATAAGTTAGAGGCTGGGGAGCAGTATTACGCTCGCCTTTTTCGGGTTGGAAAACATCATAGCCACTACGAACACCCTGACAATCCCAACTATCACTTATACATAAAGACAATCAACACTCATGATTTTGTTAAATTCGTAAATGAGCAAAATCTCATGTACACGGATTCACACTTTCTCGGCGCACAAGGATTGTCATTTGTTTGGCAGTTCATAAATAAAGAGAAACTAAAAGATGGTAATCCTATTTTAGGGTTAGATAGAATGGATGTGATACTTGCAAATGGCGATATGGTTCCTGCTTTTTCTTACAAAAATGGAAACGAGCATGTTGCAATACCTTACGCATACAGTGGAGAGGTTAATGGTGTGTGGGATCCAGGTATTTATCTATTGCAAATTAGTAAAATCACAGACACTACTAGACAGCATTACACAAAAAGTGGTGTTAAAGTGCACACAGACGATAAAATTTTTAATGCAGGCAACAGTAATATTTTTAGTGAATCTGAATCAGCAACACAAAAAGTTGAATCATCGAATTTATTACAAGACGAAGAAGTAAATCCTAACAGAACTGGAAGATTCTCTGCTTACTCAAAGACCATGGAACGTGAGGAAGCGATTGATGTGGATAAAATGTGGCTATTGCATGTCAGGTACTATCACCCAAAATTGGACGCCTTATTTCAAGGTGTGAGTATACCCACCTTCTTTCTTCCTGTCCCTATGGAGCTGCTCCAAGAAACGCCAGAAATAATCAAGGAGTTCACGGACGAGACTGGATTTATATGGAAGGAAAAACTCATGGATGAAAATCTAGAGAGGTACGCAAGTAGGTACTATCCAAGAACTGGAGACGACGAAGAAATAATTAGAGGATTAGCAAACACTATTGGCAATGAGGACACACTCAAAA
>JAYSOO010000092.1:0-2939 GCA_043722755.1 Candidatus Parcubacteria bacterium | reverse complement strand
AAAACCGCTATGGTTTTGTCAGGTAAGAAGTCAGAAGTAAAAGCTGACAGCAATGAAATATCAAGCGACACATCGCATCTCTTGATGTCGACTGTTCCAGAAACTATTGGTGGAGTGGTGTTCTTGTCAGGTGGTCAAACCCCAACAGAGTCATCATTAAACCTTTCAAAGATTATGCAGCATGGTCCATATAAATTTCCAATAACATATTCATATTCGAGAGCATTGCAAGATCCTGTTTTGGAATCATTTTCAAAAAAAGCTGATATAGATACAACTAGAAAAATATTTATTGACAGATTGGAGATGAATACATTGGCCCTTGAAGGAAAATACACTCTCGAAAACGAGACAGGTTTGTCGTCGCATATTAATAGCGTAACACACAGTCAAGATTTATAATTTAATAATTATCATGATAACAATCGTATTAGTAATACAAAGCATATTAATAATAAGTTTACTTATAGTTATCTTATTTAAGAAGAAGGATGAGTTTGAAGTAGACTTGTCTGGTATAGAACGCCTCGAAGCTCAGTTGAAAGACGAGATGATGCGCTCACGTCTAGAAAATAACACAGGTCAAAAAGAAATAAGAGAGGAACTTGATAAAACATTAAATGCAAACTTTAATAGTATTACCCAGGTTGTTGAGGGTCGTTTGAATATTTTACAAAAAGACAACTCTGAAAAGCTTGAGAAAATGAGAGAAACTGTTGATGAAAAACTACATGCTACACTTGAAAGAAGATTTGGAGAATCATTCAAAATGGTTTCAGACAGACTTGATCAAGTACACAAAGGTTTGGGAGAGATGCAGACGGTGGCGGCAGGAGTTGGGGATCTTAAAAAGATTCTATCTAACGTAAAGACTCGCGGTACATGGGGCGAGGTTCAACTTGGAAACCTTGTGGAGGAAATATTTACGCCCGATCAATATGCAAAAAACGTTAAGACTAAAAAAGGATCAAGTGATAATGTGGAATTTGCAATAAAATTGCCCGGAAACAGTGAAGACATAAAGCATATATGGCTGCCAATAGATGCCAAATTTCCTCTTGAAGACTATCAGAGGTTGATGGAGGCTAGAGAAAATAATGATGATCTAGTTGCATTTTCTAAAAATCTTGAAAATAGAATAAAGTCTGAGGCTAAGGATATAAAGACTAAATATATTGATGCACCATATACTACGGATTTTGGACTGCTATTTTTGCCTGTTGAAAGTTTGTATGCAGAGGTGTTAAGGATTCCTGGTTTGTTTGAGTATGTCAGGCGGGAATATAACGTTATTATAACTGGTCCGACAACGGTTCAGGCTATATTGAATAGCTTGCAAATGGGGTTCAAGACATTATCTATACAAAAAAGATCGAGTGAGGTTTGGGAAATACTGGGAGTAGTAAAAAAAGAATTTAATAATTTTGGAATTATACTCGAAAAGACTCATAAGAAGATCCAAGAGGCGGGGAATACAATAGAGCAAGCGATGACACGAAATAGGGTGATCGAGAAGAAGCTATCTAAAGTAACTGATAATCCGTTGCTTGGGGATGCGGATAAGGAAGAAATAGCTGAAATTATTGAAGAGGTGATTGAGGAATAATAATATTGTTATACCCTGGTTTTTATAATCGACTTCGGCAAACATGATGATATTTACTAAATTAAATTCTACGTATATACTTAACTCATGGATTTCATCAATAACAACGCTAACATATTTTTCTTTGTCACAACAATTTTCGTGATTATCCTTATAATATTATTTACAGTACTGTTGCTTGCGGCTGTAAAGTTTTACCGATTTGTGGTCAAAGCTGTTAAACAAGGGGATGTTCTGCTTGAAGAGACTAAAAACAATAACTTTATTAAAAAAGCTGCACCTATTATTATGCCGATAGTGCTCCCGATAGTATCATTTTTCTTTAAAATGAAGAAAAAAAAGAGATAGGCTTTCTTTGTTTGAAAATATGGTACAATTCAAATATATGAAAAATACAAAAAACAACAACAATATGACGATGGCTGTAGGTATAACAGGTTTGTTTGCTTCAGCTTTGCTTGGTGCCCATTTTCTGTTTAATACAGAAAAAGGTAAAAAAAGCCTTAAACATTTAAAAAGCTGGTCATTTAAGATGAAAGGAGATTTATTAGAAAAATTAGAAAAAGCAAAAAACATCGATGAAAACACATATCATATAATAGTTGATGATTTAGTTGCAAAATATCAAAAAATAAAAGGTATGACTGTGGAAGAGATAGCAGAAATTAGCAAAGAATTAAAAGCCAACTGGAAAAAAATAAAAGATGAAGCCAAGAAAACCCAACAATTATCATCAGGAAAATCAGAAAGACCTGTTGCCAAGAAAGTCCCTGCAAAGAAGAAGCCTGTTGCCCCAAAAGCATCTAAATAAGACCACTTCATGGTCAGGTGTTACAGAATGGTATGATGATTATTTAAAAGATGAGGACAACTATCAACATAAGGTGATATTGCCCAATCTTTTAAGGTTGTTAAATATAGACGATAAGAATAAAAATTTAAATATATTGGATCTTGGTTGTGGTCAAGGGTTTTTCATAGAGAAAATTATAGATAAGTATTCTAATATACATGTATATGGTATTGATCTTGCTGAAAAGCTGTTAAAGATAGCTGAGTCTAAATTTTCTAAAAATGATAATATACATCTGAGCCATACGGATGCTGTGAATCTTTCTCATATAAAAGATCACACCATAGATAAGGTTTATTCTGTTCTAGCGTTGCAAAATATGAATGATGTTGATGCTGTGATAAAGGAGTTGGGTAGAGTACTGAAGGAAAATGGAAAATGTGTGTTCGTGATCAATCACCCAAGCTTTCGTGTTCCGAAGGAAAGTGATTGGAAGTTTGATAACACTATAAACAAGCAAGGTAGAATAGTCTTTAATTA
>JAYSOO010000091.1:0-2947 GCA_043722755.1 Candidatus Parcubacteria bacterium | reverse complement strand
ACATCGGGGTTTAGGTATGGATGGGATTACCCCATATGAAAAGCTTCAATATTTGAGGCGAGTGTAAACTTATCGCTGCAATGCTACAATTATTGACAACCTCATAAAAAGTGTTAGAGTAAATTTGTAGCACACGAACAAAAAAAATCACCATCCCCGCATTCAATGAGTGCGCGGGCTGTTTTCATTTTATATTTTGATAAACCTCGATTGTCTCTCCAACCATTTTTTCAAGCGAAAACCAGCCAAGCATCTTCTCCCTCATATTCCTTCCCATAGCCTCACGTAGCCCAGGACCATCAATCAATTCTTCCAATTTCCCTACCATCTCTCCATTATTAACATCATACAAAACACCATTTTTATGATTCTCAATAACCTCAGAAATCCCCCCAACACGCGATACCAATACACATGCCCCAGCCAAACCAGCTTCAAGTAACACATACGGAAACGCCTCAGTTCTTGAGGGCAGGATAAATATATCCGCTGCCTTTATGTGCCTGTATGCATTTTCAATTCTTCCTAAGAGGAAAATTTTATCTTGCATATTATATTCATTAATCATCTTGGTCAGATTACCTCTTTCCTCACCATCACCAATAATAAAATACACGAAATCTTTTTCTACTTTCTTTAAATCCAGAATCAGCAAATCATATCCTTTATTCTTATGCAACTCACCAATACTTAATAGTACAGTTTTATTTTGCAAATCTTTTCTTTTACTTAAAAATTCACGCGCCACCTCCCTACTCTCAAAATCAAGATTCTCATCAATACCATTATATATTTTCACCAACTTATTCTTTACGTATGGCAAATAATCTATATCCTTCATCGTCTTATCAGAAACCATAATAGTTTTGTGAGTTAGTATTATAGTAATCCAGTGAAAAGCCAGAAGTATTTTTTTTGAAATATAGGACCTGTCTTCATTGAATGCAAAACCATGCGCCGTGAAAATTATCCTCTTAACTCCAACCAATCTTCCGATAAATGCTCCCGACCCGCCTATCTTGGAACTGTTCAAATGAATCACATCTGGTTTCTCTTTTTTAAAAATTTTGTATAGCTCAATAAAAGATTTTAATTCTTTGATTATGTTTATATCTCTCTGCATCGATTGAAGTCTGATCACTCTCACTCCTTTTTCTTCCAATTTGTGAGGCAAAGTCTCTCCTTCACCGCACAAGAGAACTGGCTCATATTCATTTCTATCAATATGAGTCGCCAAATCATACACATACCTCTGAGCACCTCCAAAATTGCCCTTTGTTATGCAATATAGAATTTTTTTCATACTCATAGTATACTTACTTTTATATGAATAAGTCAAAACCTATACAGATTATGCAGATTTTGGGAGATATTTTCTTTTTTGGTTTATCCTTCTACCTGTTGCTTTTCACACGGAACCTAGCGCTTCAAAGCCATGTATGGCCATTTTCACTGGTTATCTTTGGTTTGGTCGTTGGAAATTACATTATTGGGCTCTATGATCGGGTTGCCCAGGACTATAAGGTAAATCTAGTTCGAATACTGATGGTTCACTCTATAGTATTTATGTTTGCAGCTTTATTGTTTTATTTCTTCTTCAATAGACTAAATATTAGCCCGAGATTTAACCTATTCCTCTTCTTTTCTTTTTCTTTTGTGCTGACAAGCTTCTGGCGTTACTTTTTTGTAAAATATAGACCACTTATACAAAACGTTTATATATTCGGAGCTGGCGAAGACTTCAACGATTTGGTTAATTATTTTAAATTAAATACTGATAAGTATTATCATTTAGTTAAGGCTATTGATTTAGAAAAACTATTTGTGAATGATGTGCAGAAAGAATTTATAACTATTTCTCAAGATGACAACAATCTGATTGTTATCGATACTGATCATTCAAAAATAAAATTAATAAAAGGATACCTGTATGAAAGCATTTATAATGGCGCAACATATGTTGAACTAAAAGATTTCTTTGAGCAAGTGATGAAAAGAATTCCTCTGGGTCTGATAGACGAGCTTTGGTTTTTAACGTACATTCAAAAATCTTCCAAGCCAAGTTATCTGTTTTTTAAAAAATCTTTTGACTTGATACTCTGCACACTGTTGCTGCCTACTTTTTTAGTATTTCCAATTGTTAAGCTAATTATGTATTTTGAAGATAAGGGAAAATTGTTCATACATCAGTCAAGAGTTGGACTTATCGGAAAAATAATCAAGATACCAAAAATCAGGAGCCGAAGATTTGATGACATTGGCGTTAAGTTTGGAGCTCAAGATAATCCAGTTTCAAAAGTTGGCAAATTTGTTAAGCCTACTCGTATCGATGAGCTACCTCAAATCATATCCGTTTTGAAGGGCGATATTTCCCTTATCGGTCCAAGACCTGAGATTAAGCACATAACCGAAGATCTGAGTCGTGAGCTGCCGTATTTTATGATGAGAACTTTGGTTAAACCAGGACTGTCGGGATGGGCACAGATCAATCAAGACTATGTTCCATCTAATATGAAAGAGACAAAGCTTAAATTATCATATGATTTTTATTATATAAAAAACAGATCTATCACTTTGGAAATACAAATATTTCTGAAGACTATCAGAACTGTATTAAGCAGATTTGGAAGTTAAAAATTTACAATCTTAATACGACTATCTTTTTAACATAAACTTCTCACTATTTAGGAGTATAATGTATATATGAACAAAAAAATCATATTTGAACATATTATTCAAGGAATAAAAACTACCTTCAAGCGCTTTCCGGTTGTGATGACATTGTCTGTGATGGCCACTATTACAGAACTTGCATTGATAGACAATGAACCGTCCGAAATCGCCGCAGTTTCAAAATTATTTTTTACTTTATTTCTCACGTTGTTATTATCTATCGCTGCAACTTCATTCTTAGAGAAAAGCAATAAGAAAGTTGCAGTCTGGTCAG
>JAYSOO010000090.1:0-7488 GCA_043722755.1 Candidatus Parcubacteria bacterium | reverse complement strand
CCAACTCAAGAATTGGGGTGTATTTGTAAAATAGTATTACGGTGTATGATGGATCTAAATGTTTATCTTGGGAGATCTTCATGGGTAATTTATAGCATGAAAGGATTTAAGAAGACAATAAGAAAAATGAAGGATCGGGATTACCTACAAAGGTCGCCAATATATAAGCAATGATTCCCAAAAGACAAATTAAGCCAAGGGCAATAAAATATTTGGAGCCATATTTTAAATTTTTCCTCACAGAAACAATAATACCGGCAATTATCAAAAGGATACAATGTGTGGACCAAAAATACATAGCAAAAAGCAAAATAAAGACACCTTGGTAAGGACTGTCGATAACACTATATGCGATATATGTACCAAATATTCCAGTATTCAAAAGTAAAAAGTTCTTATATTTAATTTCAGTTGGATTCATTGAAATAGTATATCACCAAAATTTCATCTATGAATACAACTTAGAATGCGTACCAATATCAATAAGTATTGCCACACCTTCTTCTATATATGCAAATATCACTCTATAATCAGCTATGACATTAAAACTATATTTTCCAGCATACGTTCCTCTGAGTCCATGTATATTTAATATACTATTTTGATTATCCAACATAAAAATTTCAAGTCTTTTATCAACCTTATTTTGGATATCTTTTGGCAGTTTTTTATACTGTTTTACAAAATATTTACTAGATATTATTTCCATATATTATTGAGCCTTTAACCATGCTATAGCATCTTTTGGATTTTTAAACTTTGGTGATTGCTCACTCTTTTTTTCTTTCATCACCTCCCTGATAGCACCCTCAAGATAAGGTGTCATACGAGGAGCTGTAGTAATACTCAATTCTCTGGTAATAACAAAATTTCTAAGCATACCTGATATAACAGATGACAAGTTAAAGCCCATATCCTCAGCTAGCTTTGCAGCTTTGGATTTTAGATCTTTATCTATTTTTATATTCATCATTGTTTTTGTATTCATATCTATAGTATATACGATGGATAGTAGTTGTCAATATCATACAAAAGATACCCCGTAAAGGAGTACAAACAAAAGACCCCATCTCTGGAGCCTTTTGTATTTCGATAAAAATACGAGATTACCAAGCCATATGTGCGAAGGCCTTGTTAGCCTCAGCCATCTTGTGTGTATTCTCTCTTTTCTTCATAGCCTCACCTTCACCTTTCATCGCAGCAAGAATCTCGTCTGACAATTTTAAGTGCATAGGCTTTCCTTTTTTGTTTCTTGCGGCTCCGATGATCCAGTTCATGGCTAAGAAAGTTCTTCTATCTTGTCTTATCTCGTAAGGAACCTGATAGTTAGCACCACCAACTCTACGGGAACGAACTTCTACCTGAGGAGATACATTCTTAATAGCTGTGTCAAAAATCTCTAGTGGATTTTCATTTCCTGTTTTTTCTTTTAATACTTCAAGCATGTCATATACGACAGTTCTTGCTGTAGATTTTTTACCATCCCACATAACGTAGTTGATAAATTTACCAAGCGTTAGTGAATCGAAGCGTGGATCAACTCCAGCGACGTTTCGGTTTTTTACTTTTCTTCTCATATGTTTATTTTAATTTGTTTAATAATTTATGTTTATAAATTTACCAGCTGTTGTAAGTTTTTATTCCTCGCAGCACGAGTACTCCAACTGGATTTCGCCCCTTTATGGGGTGCACCTTTAGGTGTCTTCTAATGATCTCGTTCAAAGATTATTTTGCAACTACTTTTGGTCTTTTGTTACCATACATAGAGCGTCCTTTACGTCTTTTTGCAACGCCGGCAGCATCTAGCTTTCCGCGAACAACAGTATATCTGATACCAACATCCTTTACACGACCACCCCTTAGAAGAACCACTGAGTGCTCTTGTAAGTTATGTCCTTCTCCTGGAATATAAGCTGTTACTTCGATACCGTTTGTAAGTCTAACACGAGCTATTTTACGAACAGCAGAGTTAGGTTTCTTAGGAGTCTTGGTAGTAACCTTGATACACACACCTCTCTTTTGAGGAGAAGTGTAGAAGATAGGTTTGTTTAATATACTGTTAAAACCACGAGTAAGCGCAATAGCCTTGCTCTTTTTAACTGCCTTTGAACGACTTCTTTTAACTAATTGATTTAATGTGGGCATGAGGAGTAATGTACTATATTTTAGGGTATTTTGCAAGAAATTTAGTAATTTCATAAAAAATCCCCGCGACACTGATGAGCGTCGTAGGGATTATAGAAATAAAAGCAGATTACCCGATCTTTTGAAGCAACAACGGCATGGTTGTTTCCTTAAGCTCACCATCCTGAGCCAGGATAAACCATTCAGATTTTTCATGGCTAAGATATACATTTGGATCACCAGGAAACCACTGTTTCAACTTATCGTAAATTTCCTCGATAGTACCTCGTACAGAACCTTTAATAAATGGAATATTTACTAGATATTTAGTGCTAATTGCGTCAGGGCTTCTACCGAGCAACCTGTAGAGATCCTCTTTTGCAGCTATGCCAATCAATCTAATAGGACCTAAAGATTGACGAGAAATGAGTAATACATATACCAAATTTTCAACAAACGTGATTTCTTCCTTGGTCCTATTGAAATTCACAAGGTTTTTACGACCTTTACCAAGTTCAGACTTCCAATATTTATCTTTTTTTTGAATCAGAACAGTTTGCCCCACAAGGTCGCTGAATTTAGGTAGGGTTTGATAAGACTCAGATTCATCCACTTGAAATAGGATGTGACTTAAGTTGACTCTAATAACTCTTACAATTATCCATCCGCATGTTTTCATATTTTAAATTTTTGACTTGGGGAAAAGGCACGTTACCTGTCCAAATCTTTATATAGAATATACTTTTTACAGATTGTGTCAATGAATAGTTACTCCGAAACACTCCAAACCTGTTGCCACATCAATTTCATCAGTTGTGCAAATTCTCGACTATAGACAACGAATGCATATTTTTCATATCCTGATCCTGCAAATAACACCTGATCTCCATATATCCAATAACTTATAGACCAATCCATATTTTTTGGAGCAAATCGTATATGAGTTAATTTTTCCTCAACATCATGATTTTTCCATTTGAATGATTCGGGAACTTTTTCTTTATCGGTATGTTTTTGAACCACTTGCATAAGAATGTCGTGTTTAAATCTGGATGTTCCATGTTGAATCAAAAACTCTTCACCAAGAAGATTCACCATCTCGACCATTGGCCACATCAGATAAGTCTCTTTGTACTCTGCCACCCATGGAGTATCTCTGAATGCTTGTCTCATACCTTCTACACCATAATAAAACTTTATTCTCGGCCGTGATAACCCAACTCTATCATCTTTTTTATGTAAATTTTCTTGAATATATGAAATGAATGATTTATGAGCTGATTCTAAACTATCTATTTTCTTCTTATATACTGACTCAAGTTGAGTTAAATCTGAAATACCAAAACTTTTTGAACGTCCTTCCATATATTCAATAACAATACTTTTATCAATAAGCTCGTTTAATGAGTCATATATTGAGGATTTTGGGATTTTCAATTCTGAGGAAATGTCGGTCACTGAGAGGTTATTCTTCTTAATAAGGAGTAAAAGTATGCGTTTTGAGGTGGTTTTTATGTCTAAAACTTCGCATATCTGGTCTATGTTTAAGGGTGTATTTATCATATAGCTATATTTTACAATATTATTCGCATTTCGGCGAATGGTATAATATATTATGACATGGATGTATATTGATTGCAAGGTTATTAAAGTAGAAACCAGAGAAACTTAAACCAAATACAAAAATGAAAATGTTCCCAGAAAACTTTGTAGCATTCCCGGCCTTCCTTCCTTTGCTCAACGCGTTAATCCAAAGACTAAGTGATGATTGGAGTGATTTCAGCCAACTTTACCCATGGATCGTACTGAACAAAAAAACTGAAGTCTATGAGAAACGTAAAGAAAATACCGATTATGATTTGTATGTTACCCTTTTGGAATCATTGATTCAATACATCACTATTCTAGTACCGAACCGAATCAAAAAAGTTGAAGAGTTACGTCAGAGGCAAAAGGTTGTTTTCAAAAAATATGGCAAATCTGATGTACCTTCATATAAAAAATTGGAGGATGAGATACATCTTATTTGGTTTCAGGTGCCAAATGCTTCCGGTCATTCATCTGAAATGTATGGCTTTAGCCTGCATTTATACGGAGACGAACAGGAATTCTTACGCAAGACGTTAATTTGGATTTTTATTAAGTGTGACCTTGCCTCACCCAATGTGCATGCGGACAATCTTACGGGTTTTCTTTCGGTTGAAAATAGCAGAGCCTGGGATCCATTATTTGCAGCACACATTACTAATAAAAACTTATGTGAGTGGACACACTTTGGACAAAGAATTATTAGTGGCGGGAGAACAGACTATAAACACTTAAGTATCGTCACAGAAGAATGTCATTTTGAGTATGCCTCCGACTTTGAGTGTTTCCATTCATCAAGAACTTTAAGTTTATGGATCAAGAACCTTAAACATTATAAGTACGAAAGGAGTGTGGCTCGAGAGTTCTTTGGACATACAGGATTCTTTAGTCATCTCTATAATGAACTGCTCTTAGATCTTGATCCAAAAAATAAGCTGTTTAAAGACTACATAGAGAATATAGTACTTCCGCAATTCGACACTGAGTGGCTTGCAGAATAACAAACATTCCCCTCGGACCATCACGGTCCTTGGGGAATTTTCTTTTACCAAACTTGAGGTCACAAATTGTGACCTCAAGTTTACGCCCTAAACCCTATCTCATTTTTCGGCTTTTCCTCATCATCTAAAAGCTTTTTCATAAGCTGGAATACTATTCGAAAATTCTCATCATAGGTACTTTCCAATTCTTCAATCTTATCTTTCAATTCAGAATAGTTAACAATCATCTGCCTTAGCTTGGTAAAGGCTCTCATTATTTGTATATTTACTTGTATGGCCCTTTTACTGTTTAAGACACTTGAGAGCATGGCAACTCCCTGCTCGGTAAATGCATAAAATGAGTATCTTCTACCCCCATAACTTGATATCACAATTTGTGATATCAAGTTTGAGTGTTCTGTAATATCAATTTTAAACATAAAGTCATCAGGAAATCTATCAATGTTTCGTTTAACTGATTGGTTTAGTATTTTCGTCTGAACTTCATACAACTCAGCCAGATCAAAATCTAGCATGACTTTTTGCCCATTAATTATATGTATTTTATTTTGAATAATTTCGTTTGTTATATCTTGTTGCATTAATAAATTTAAACACAAACAACATTAAGAAAAATAAAAGAAATGATAAAGTTTTGCAAAAATAAAAACCCTATGTAAAATAGAGCTTTTATTTGAAATCACTATTTGTGATTTCAAATTTCTATTTAATCCCTCTCAATACTGTATCAATCTTCCCTGCCACCTTAACAAAATCCTTTTCCGTATAGCCACGTGTAGTCATCGCTGGAGTTCCAACACGTATACCCGATGGATCAAAAGGTGATCGTGTCTCACCTGGGATTGTATTTTTATTACAAATAATTCCCGCCTTCTCAAGTGCAGCTTCTGCAATCTTTCCAGTTATTCCATTTGCCCATGTATCAATTAGTAATAGATGAGAATCTGTTCCGCCTGATACAATCCTCCATCCAAGCCTTTTCATTTCTTTAGCAAAAGCTTTCGCATTTTTAATAACTTGCTTTGCATATAGTTTAAATGCAGGAGTTGCCGCCTCTCCCAAAGCAACTGCAATACCTGCAACATGTGACATATGAGGACCCCCCTGAAGTCCTGGGAATACTGCCTTATCTATTTTTTTATCAATTCCTCTTTCATCTTTTCTTGAGAAAATTAGTGCACCTCTTGGACCTCGTAATGTTTTATGAGTCGTAGTTGTAACAACATCTGCATATGGAAATGGTGATAAGTAAGCCTTTCCTGCAACCAATCCAGCGACGTGCGACATATCAACCATCAACAATGCGCCACATGCATCAGCGATCTCTCTAAACTTTTTGAAATCAACCGTTCTGGGATATGCTGTAAAACCTGCAACAATAATATTTGGCTTTTCCTTTTTTGCCAATTTCATAACTTCGTCATAATCTATCACTTCAGTATTTTTATCAACTTCGAAATTTACAGGTGTCCAAAATTTTCCAGTCGCAGAAACTTTTTGCCCGTGAGTTAAGTGTCCACCTGAAGTCAAACTCATTCCCATAATCTTTCCAGTACCTATCGGTACGTTTGCCAAGTACACGGCCAAGTTTGCAGGTGAACCAGAGTGTGCCTGACAATTTACATGCCATTCTTTTTCTTTCAATCCAAAAAGTTTTAATGCTCTTTCTTTACACAAAGATTCAATCTTGTCGACTTCTTCATTTCCTCCGTAATATCTCGCATATGCATATCCTTCTGCATATTTGTTATCAAATACAGAGCCGACAGCCAACATCACATCAACGGATGTAAAGTTTTCTGAGGGTATAAGGTTTATAACTTTCTTTTGTCTTTTGGTTTCAGCATCGATGATGGCTTTTACTTGTTTGTCTTTCATGAGAGTATTATACTACAATTATCATATTTGAAGTAATAATTGCCGTAAACAAAAAATCTTTAGTATTTATGTCCCATATATACTTTATCAGAGTAGTTTTCAAAAGCATATGTGTCTGAATTTTCAAAATCTTTATCCATCTGATCTTCAGATTCAAACTGTATGCTGGGAACATTTCTAAAATAGAAATCACTATAATTCATTTCGTTTTTTAAATATTCAACAAGTTTTTCTGGATTGTTCAGATAATTTGGAATGATTTCCTTTGCTATCAGCAGGCTAACAAAAGTCTCAACAGCCTCTTCAGATCGTTGATATGCTCTATCCAAGTGTACAGCTATCCAAAAAGGATTAATGAAACTTTTTTCAATTTGAGCAAGATCTTCTGACCAGAGAGTACACTCGCCTAATTTAACAAGTGATTCTGCATACAACCTCAAAGCTTTTGCTTTAGTCTTCGGTCCAATTATCGCAGAGTTGTCCTGTGAATATTGCTTTTTCTCATATTCAGTGACACGTATAATATTTCTCAATGTATCTCGAATACATTGCTGACTTGCGAGTATATAATTCGAAGATATTATAACTTCATTGATTGAGAAATCTCTTGAGTTCATATAAACCTCAACAGAGTTGACCTTTTCAACACCATCTCCAAATTCATAATCATCTTGCATCAATCTCTCAGAAATTTCATGGTCCGAACCTTCCCAAGGTTCATCTTCTGACAATCGTATTATATCTAGATCCCTTGCTTCTATATTTTTTAAACCCAGTATTTTTCTTAAACCAAACCTTGCAGCCCCTCCTTTGTACCCATAACCTTCTGGTAAATCAGCTCTTTTATCGTTAAATATTTTTACATAGCCCCCTTCCTCTAGACGAAATTCATTTCGAG
>JAYSOO010000089.1:0-3044 GCA_043722755.1 Candidatus Parcubacteria bacterium | reverse complement strand
TTTATTTTCAGTTTTCTTTGCTTTTTCAACGATTGTGATTTTGGTACTCCTTGTGTTCATGCCGTATTTGATAAAAAATATAGTCGCCCCTGGTGTTCAAAATCTGAATACTGTTAATGATATTATATTATTTTCTCGATTGCTCTTACTGCAGCCATTTTTCTTAGGATTATCCAATCTGTTGGGGTCCTACACTCAGATGCGTGAGAGGTTTCTATTATATTCGTTGTCGCCACTTATATATAATATTTCTACCATTCTCGGTCTTGTATTTTTATATCCAGTATATGGAATCAAAGGGGTTATATATGGAATCATTTTTGGAAGTATTTTACATGGACTTATTCAAGTTCCATTTGTAAAAAATAATAAATTCTTGCCGACATTTATAAAATTTGATAGAAAAGATTTGTATATAATCAAAGATATTATCTTAAGCTCATTGCCACGAGCTTTTATCCTGTCTCTTATTCAGATAGAATTTTTATTTTTTAATAGTTTTGCATCGCTTTCATCACCTGGAAATACATCCATATTGAACTTTGCCAACAACTTGCAGTCAGTCCCTATGGCATTGATAGGTGTAAGTTTTGTCGTTGCGACATTCCCAATATTTTCTAAAAAATATGTGGAAGGGGATGAAGTGGAGTTTTGGAAGATATTCAGGTATACATCTAAAAAGATCGTTATCTATTGCGGACTGGCAACTGTTGCGATCTGGTTTTTGAAAGATTATATGGTTTTGATACTTCTTGGAAACATTGCATCATACAAAGTTATAGCTTTGGCTTTTGGAATTTTCTCGTTATCTTTGATCCCTCAATGTATCGAGCTCCTGATAACAAGGGTTTATTATGCTCGCAATAATAATATAAGACCCGCGCAATTGAATCTATTCTTAACAGTATTCATGATCCTGTTGGCTTTCTATTCGGACAAAACTGCGGTAGGGATTGCCACTGCATTCACGATCGGCTCATGGATATCCTGTCTTGTTTTTTGGATCAGTATTGTAAAATATTTTCCAAAAAAAGATAAAGAATAGATTGTCAAAGTTTAGGTTTTATCTTTATTTTTGAATACCATTTAACGTTTTTTATTGACATGCCCAAAACGTATATCACAGTTCTAAAGAAATTTGCATCGCCGTTTAAATTGGGTATATAATCATATCTAATGACACAAAAAACAAATCAAAAAAGAATAGTAACAAATGAAGAACTGCATGCTCTGATTGTGGATGGCTTTGACAAGGTTTTTTTCACCATAGATGAAAGTATTTCAAATTTGAGAACCGAACTTAAACGAGATACTACAAATCTTAGAACCGAACTTAAGCAAGATATTACAAATCTGAGAACCGAACTTAAGCAAGATATTGCAAATCTGAGAACCGAGTTAAGATCGGATATCTTTGATCTAAAAAAAGAGATGAATCAGAGGTTTTTGACTATTGATGAAAAATTTGTATTTATCGATAAAAGACTGATCACAACCGACAGTAGATTGCTTTCGATCGAAAATACTACAAGTTGTTAACATCAGCTATTCCTAAAGCTTGGATAGGTAGCCTTATTGCAAACCCAGCTCACTATTAGTTTTTTGAGGAGCTACTTCAACTTTTTTTCTAGTTAACCTGTTCAAAAACTTTACCACAAAGAAAATTGATACCGCCACTATCAGGAAATTAATAATGTTGTTTACAAACATCCCAAGCTTTATTTGATCAAAAACAACATATCTTGAAAAATCAGCCTTGCCGAATAAACCTACGGTGGGCATGATGATATCATCAACCAGTGATGTAACTATTTTTCCAAAAGCTGTTCCGATAACGACCGCGACCGCTAAATCTATAACATTTCCTTTGACTGCAAAGGTTTTGAATTCTGCCAGTATATTTTTCATATTTTCTTATTTTTGTGATATATTAGATTAATATTCGTAATTATATAATATATTCTTAAAAATGTCTTTATTTTCAAAAAAACTTGGTATAGATCTTGGAACAGCAAATACGCTGGTATTTTTGCCTGGTAAGGGTATCATTTTAAATGAACCATCCGTGGTAGCTGTATCCGAAGGTGATAATCAAATATTGGCCGTAGGATTAGAGGCAAAGGATATGATTGGCAAGACTCCTGACTCGATTATCGCTTACAGACCTATGCGTGATGGGGTTATTGCTGACTACAGGGTGACCGAAGCTATGCTTAGATATTTTATCCATAAAGCTTTAGGTAAATGGAATATTATAGCTCCTGAGGTTATGATATCTGTTCCGGCAGGAGTTACTTCTACAGAAAGGCGTGCAGTGATCGAAGCTGCGATCCGTGCTGGAGCTAAAAATGCATACGTCGTAAAAGAGCCTATCTTGGCTGCTATAGGTGCTGGTATTTCCATACAAGATCCTTGCGGAAATATGATAGTGGACATCGGCGGCGGGACGACAGATGTTGCCGTTATATCTTTGGGAGGTATTGTTGTATGTTCTTCTGTAAAATGTGCAGGAACTCGTATAGATACTGCCATCATTGATTATGTAAAGAAAAATTATAATCTTGCTATCGGTGAAAAGACCGCAGAAGAAATAAAAATAAAGATCGGATCAGCTGTTACAGTAGATGAAGAGCTGTCTGTAATCATCAAAGGAAGAGATTATATTACAGGACTTCCAAGATCGGTTGAGCTAAAAACAAATGAAATCGTGAAGGCTATATCTAAAGAACTGAGAGATATGATCAAAGCTATAAAAGATGTGCTGCAAGAGACTCCTCCGGAGCTTGCGTCTGATATTATTGATCAGGGAATAACGATGACTGGTGGGTCATCATTGCTTAGAAATCTGGATGAATTGGTATTTCGACGTACTGGTGTAAAAGCTCGCGTTGCTGACGATGCTTTGTATTGTGTTGCAAAGGGAACAGGTATTGCACTCGATCACTTAAATGCTTATAAGAAAGCGATAGTAACAAAAAGATAATATGGAGATTAAAAAAGGGGAAGCTTTACTCTTAAAATCGCACAAAACTTTTATTGAAAGA
>JAYSOO010000088.1:0-7771 GCA_043722755.1 Candidatus Parcubacteria bacterium | reverse complement strand
CTTGGAATATTTGCAGTACTATACTATATCTTCCTTTCCAAGGACCTACATAATACATTAGAGCAGAGATATCAGATGCAATATATGTTGTGGATATTAGCATCGATAACGCTGATAACAATCATTCCTTTCATTCAAAAGAAAGTAAAAAATCTTTTGCAATTTTGGCACCATAACCAAAGAATCTTATACTCTTTCCTCGCTACAATATTTTATTCTGCAGCTATTATGGCTGGACTATCTATTGCATTATTGTCTGTAAACGTATTGTTTGATTTAAACATTGACGATACTAGATGGACAGAATTGGGTGTATTGATAGTTGGATTATTTTCCACAACTTTTTTCCTATCAAGATTCCCAGAAATTGAAGAAGAGGTTGTAGATTATCCCAAAGAACTAAGAATATTTTCTTTCTATGTATTGATGCCATTGGTCGTGATATATTTCTTAATTTTATATAGTTATTCTGGAAAAATTATCATCTCACAAGAATGGCCTAAGGGAATTATCTCATCAATGATACTGGGATTTTCAATGTTAGGAATTTTCACATATGCTTTGATATACCCCCTTACTGTAAAAGATGGATTGTTGCAAAATATTTCCAAATGGTTTTTCATCGTGCTCTTGCCGCAAATCGTATTACTATTTTTGGCCGTACGCTTAAGAATCTCCGAATATGCCATCACGGAACAGAGATATTTTGTCGTGATATTCGGAGCCTGGCTTTTAGGAATGTCTCTCTATTTTCTCATAAGCAAAGTTAAAGATATCAGCATTATAGCCAAATCTCTTCTGTTATTGATCTTCATTGTATCATTTGGTCCATGGGGAGCATTTCAAGTTTCAAGAGACAGTCAAGTTAAAAGATTGGAGAAAATATTGACATACAACAATATGCTTGTCGATAATAAAATCACTTCAACAACACAGGCAGTCAGTTTTAAAGACAGACAGGAGATCAGTGAAATCATTTATTATTTGAATCAAAATCACGGACTTGAAGGCATTCAACCTTGGTTTGATCAGGATTTAAATGCCTCTACCACAAAAGAAGATAGTTATTCCAGAGCAAAAAGAGCTACAGAGTTTTTGGGCATAAGCTATATCGATACGTATCAAAATGAGCAAAATTATTATTTTGGGACCGAGCAAGGAAAATATAATCAGAATTTGAAAGTTACAGGTTTTGACTATATTATAAACGATACAAATACCGTTATTGTCGATGGGAACAGATATCGCTTTGAGTTTGCAACTACTACACTTGATTATACTGTTTATGCAAATGATGTGATTCTGTCCCGCGTATCTTTGAAAAATTTTATAGTGGCATTGACCGAATCTTATCAGCAAAGCGGAAAAACACAATTTACCCAAGAAGAGCTTTCCTTCCCCTATGAAGACAATAGTTTAAAAATGATCATTTATTTTACATCGATCAACAGCACAAATCAAAATATATTCACCGAGCAAACAATACTGGTAAAGTTCAAGTAAAGTATTGGTAATATAAATGATATACTATTTCTAATGAAAGAAAAAAAAATTATATTCATAGGTCTCACTTCGCTGGTTGGAATAATTATTATTATGTGTGGTTTTGTAATTTCAAACAAAATTCGTAAAGACATAATCGGTCACCTTATCGAAGAATATGCTATGCAGGAAAGCTTGATTGCCACTCAGCTTGCTCAAGTTTTACAATTAGAAATATCAAAAAGAGAGTCTGAACTTCTTCTAATGGCAAAATTACCTGAAATAAGGTCAGGTAGCGCCGAGACTTGCAACCAGACTTTAAAAGAAATATATCTGAATCCTAAAAATAAGCTTGGAAACCTTGGACGCGTTGATGAGAACGGCTTTTTTAAATGCTCGGTAAATGAAAAACTTATCGGAGTTAAGGCAGAGAATTTGGGTTCATATATAACTGATATTTTTAATGATCCTGAACATAAATCCGTTATGAGTCGAGCTATTAAGCCAGTAGGAACAGACAGTTACCTGATCGCGATTCATGTTCCTGTTTTTGATACAGATGGAAAGTTTATTGGGACAATTGGTGGAGCAATCTATCTAAATGACCTTAAAAAGGAATACCTGAATGATGTACAGATAGAAAATGGCGGGCATATCGCAATATTTGATGATGATGGCACGGTTTTAAATCATTACAAGCCAGAAACAGTCGGAATAAATCTAGCATCTGCTGCTTTTCAAAAGCTTGTGTCAGGAACATCGCCCTCTGCGCAAATTATAAAAGACATACACGAAGGCAAATCAGGAACAAGACTCTATAGTTTTGAAGGGGTTGAAAAGATAGCAGCATTTGAGCCAATTGAGATATTTCCAAATAGAAATTGGAGGATGGTGGTAACTATGCCCACATCAAAAGCAAACGATAATATTATTAAAGTTGGTGCAGATAAAGTTTTGACCGGCATTCCTGTTCTTTTGAGCATATTGATTACTACAGTCTTTGCATTTTTTATGTGGACGACAAGAAGACTGTTTTATAAAACAAAGAAATAAAATTATGAAAATAACCCCTTCGCCGTGAAGCGAGGGGTTATAAGTTTGCATGACAATTAAACAAAAGTCGTATCTCCATTTTGCGCTCCAGGCACATTGTCTGCATAAAACAGAAGCTTCCGCAGGCCAATATTTTCAACAGAATGTGCGCAGCCTTTTGGAATAAAAATCGAAGTTCCCATTTTGAAAACATATCGTATCTTATTGACCGTGACGATACCAGAACCATCTAGGCATATATATGACTCCTCCCGCCTAGCATGATGATGCAGAGGTATCACTTCGCCTGGCTCTAGCTGTAGCCAATCTATACTTCTGCAATCTCTACCTTTACTATCAACCGGAAACATGTGCTTTACCATCATATGAATATAGCACAGATTTTACAAAAAACAATGTTCGGCTTACTGATTACAATAAAGTAGAAAGCGAACTGCAAGAACTGTATAAAACTAAATCTTAGCATATGATACAATCAAACACATGATCACGGACTCAGCAAAAACGATACTTTGTTATGGAGATTCAAACACTTGGGGTCAAATTCCCCGAAGTCAAAACAGATTTAATAGGAGTATCCGTTGGTCATCTGTATTGCAAGACAAGTTGGGAGATAGTTTTGAAGTTATTTCAGAAGGACTCAGGGGTAGAACATTTGCATCAAGTGATTCACTGTTAAATGGTTTAAATCATTTGTCTATAATCTTAAGTACCCATAAACCAATTGATACTGTTATCATCATGCTCGGAACAAATGATTTGAAAAGCGATTACAATCTTCATCCGATAGATATTGCTTTTAATCTAGAAAAAACTATTTGGATCATAAAAGAAAAAGAGATTAAAAATATAGTCATCATATGCCCCGCTCCAATCATCAAACCTGAAGTTGAAGCAAAGTCGGATGAAGGTAAAAAATTGGATGAGACAATGTCGAGAGGGATCGACCTGTCAACACACTTGTCAAGTTTGTATAAAGAGATTGCCGAGAAATATGATTGTCATTTTATTGATGCCAACGATCACATTTCATCAAGCAAAAAAGATGGGTATCATTTGGATGAGGATGCACATCAAAAATTAGCGAAGGTTGTGGAACAAGAAATTTTAAAAATATATAAAAGTTAAACCCCGGCCGTTAGGCGCGGGTCGGATCATCTTTCATAACTAACATTTGATAAGGTTCAAAAAAAATGAAGTTTTAATACGTTCACATTTTCGGCTTTGGGCGTAAATGCAAACCCTTTTCAGGCTTAAAGGTCATTCAACTTTATGTAGACAATAACATATAATTACCCCATCATCATATCCTCAAACGCGACAATAGCCTCAAACTCACCCATACTCTCCAGCTCCTCAGGTACTGCAAAATCATGCATCATTATCCTCCTATGCACCCCAACAATAATTTTTTCCAATCTATCCATATCCTCGTCCGTTATATCCAAGTGCAAATTTATCAAACTCTCACTCCCTTCTATAAACTCAAGAATTCCACCCAATACTTTGAGATGATTTAAGTTCTTGGAATTCTTAATCAAGATTTTATAGAAAATGAGTTGATTCTTATAAAAATGTAATTTTATTTTTTCTTGCTCACTGTTCCTTTTATCCCAATCTTTTATAGTTTTTCCTGTTTTATAATCAGCAACATAAACCTCATGCTTATCTTTAAAATGTAACACGTCAATCTTTCCGGTTAAACAAATCACTTCATCTTTATCTCTCAGAAGGACTCCTTCATTTTTAAAATCAATTTCTGATGAATCACTTTCTTTCATGGTTAAAATCTTCTCTTTGTAAATCAAATCAAGTGCTAACAACCCTTTAGCTGAAAAGTTTTTATAGTCATCTCGTGACAATCGCTCAAACTGAAGATATTCCGTAAACCATTTTTTCACCTCATCTAGCATAGGGTGTTTTTTCTGAGTTTTTAGATACATCAAACTCTTGTTCAAAATATTATGCATCGCAGATCCGTACCCGGCATTTGGCGTTTTTGCCTGCGGAAAACGAAGTACGTTATTTTCCAAGAAATACATAGGGCCACCTTTGGGAATATTCAAAAAGTTATTGATATGAGTGATCGCCAAACAAAAATTTTCCAAAATAGAATCAAGTAAAGCTTTCTCACTATCGATAAAATCAGTTCGAATATTTTGATTTGCCAAAAGAACTGAAGATTCCAATATATCCGTACTGTTTATATGATCAACCGTTCCCTCAGAAACCTCAACCGAATTCATCATATTCAAAAATCTCAGCCTATCGGTCCCCTTGCCTTTATCATCAGCCCTGTGGTTTGTGATGTAGATATGATCCTTGGCTCGAGTCAGAGTCACAAAGAATAATCGGAGCCAGTCATCCTCATTGTCTCCGGCTGGAGTAATCGGCAAGTTTTTTGGAAGATAGGTTGTGTTGGCTTTCTTATGAGCCCACGTCGACTCATTTCCAGACAAGATGAATACAATCTCAAACTCAAGGCCTTTAGATTTATGCGCGGTTAAAAGATTAATGGCATTTCTAGCATTCACAAAAGGACTTTTATCAGAGAGATTTAGATTATCATTATTTTCATAGACCGTCACAAAATCAATCACGTGAGAAATATTTATCTCTTTTCCTTGCTTGTAATCTCTAATAGCTTTAATAAACGCGCGGAGATTAGACAAGAAAACCAAATACTCTGACTTTTCATGAGTAAACTTTTCTGAATTAAAATAATAATCTCTAAACCCGGTTTTATTTAAAATATAATCAATCACATGTTCAGCATTTTCATAACTGGCCAAGTTTATCAATTCTAATAATTTTTCCTTTGCGCTGTTTATCTCAGCAGCATCAGTTTCCGTACTTAACCAATCAGTTCGATCCGCATATGCTTTTCGAGACAAACTCCATAAATCAATCTGCTTAATATTCCAAAATGGAAAAGATAAAATCTTAGACAATAGAAAATCTTTATCCTCGTGCATCGTGTTATTGGCAAAATGCAATATATCGACAATCTGCTTAATATGAGTTTGTTTCAGCACGTGCTGATCTTTCTCATATCGAAGTGGAATACCTCGACTTGAAAGATATGGAATGATGGCCGTCAGGTCTCTGTGATTTCGACTGATGATGGCAATCTTCTCAGCATCAACACCAAGAGCGGTTATTTCTTTTATCTTATCTGCGACATAAGAATATTCGTGGAGCTTGGTATCAAATTCTTTGATCTCAATTGCATTCTTGTTTTTCAGCACATTTCTATCAGCGAACTTATGATCTGATTTTAATTCCTTCACAAATCCTGCCAATAATTTTTCTAAACGAAATTCACTATTTCGAATCATCGACAAAGACGCATCTACAATCTCCGAGTTGGATCTATAGTTTTGAGTAAGAGAAATAACTTGTACATCAGCGTACATTTTTGTAAATTCTAAAATGTTAGAAAGTTCAGCTCCTTGGAACTTATAGATCGCCTGATCATCATCACCCACCGCCATGATGTTTGGTTTATTCTCATTGAAATCGTTATGGGTTAGAGAATAAATAATTTGCATCTGCGCATCATTAGTATCTTGAAACTCATCCACTAAGACGTATTGATATTGCTCTTGAATTTTAAGTCTTAACGATTCATTCTTTTTAAGCACAGTTAAAACATCCAGAATCATATCATCAAAATCTTGATAGCCTTGCCTGTAGAGCTCCGCCTGATATTTTTTATAAACAGTATTTATCTCCCTTAACGTATCTGATCTTCTTGTATCTTTAAAAATGTTTTCACTCTTGTTATTTTTCTCAGTATTTTTTGATTTCCAATCTGAAAAATCTTTTTTCTCCAGCACTGTTGTTTTAAAATTTAGATATAACGCATCGATAAGAGAATGATAATTTAAGACATATCTATTTCCTCTTTCTTTGTATAATTTTTCAAACTCTGTGCAAAATTTATCATATGTTGATTCACTCACTCGCTCGGACATTATCGAAGATAATCTTTCATTCAAAACAATAATATCCTTATCATTTTCATTTAAAATTACACCAACATCATCCGGCGTAAGTCCAGCCTTTTTCAAATGAGAAATTGTGTTTTGTATAGAACTTAAAAAAAGATAGCCTTGCTCAGGGTGATATGATTTTATCTTTGAGTCATGAGGAAGATCTTTGATGATAGTTTCAAGTATGTTTATCTTGGTCACATCATCTGCTGGATGCACGATAGCTCCATCATAAAAATATTCTGGGTAGTTAGCTATGATACTGGTACATAGATTGTGAAAAGTGTGAATATTTACCCTATAAGCATCTTCTTTAAGATACTTCTCAATACGACTTCTCATGTTGTGAGTTGCAGAGTCAGTAAAAGTAAGACAGAGAATATTTGAAGCTTTGATATCTGTTTGCAAAAGAATGTTCGCAACGCGGAGAGACAAAATTTCAGTCTTTCCTGACCCCGGACCTGCAACGATCAGAACTGGTCCATCTATCGTGTCTACGGCCTGTTTTTGAGCCTTGTTGAGGCGTTTGTATGATTCTTGGAATAATCCCAGGGTGGAGTTTTGTTGTGTCATTGTGAGTATTATATCATGAATTTGACATGGGAATATATTTTGATAAAATGAACACATAAGACTTAACGACAGAAAATTAATAACCGGCTTGCTGCGGACTTGTTAGAAATATCAAGTACTCATGGATGAACCCATAAACGAGCAATTGTTTGTCCCGCCGTCATCCTAAGTCTTTGCAAATACCATCTTTTTAAGGTGGTATTTTGCGTTTTTGAAAGTGAATGGAACAAACTTCAGAATGATCAAAAAAAGTATCGAGAACAACCCTTAGGCTATGGTGTCTGGATTCGGTAAAGTATTTAGTATAAATTAACCTATTTAAACTTTTAGCTTCGATTTTGTCATAAAAATTGCAAGTCAGTATGAGGTTATTGATAGCAAAATACAATCTTTCAAAGATTTCACCTTCACCATGACTGCCTATCATTTCCTTTTTTCTACTATTAACGAAATGCTTGAGAGATCTTCGGGAAATATAAATATTGTAATCAAGATCCAATCGGATTAACTTTAAATGATTCTCAATCAAAAAACCTTGATCCATTTCGTAATAGACTTTTATTAATTTCTTTATTAACGACGTAGAGTGAGAGAAACAAAAGTAAAAAACTTTTGTTTCCGAACCGAGGAGTTAACAGGTCAATACCTCGGAGCTTTGCTCCGGCACA
>JAYSOO010000087.1:0-3141 GCA_043722755.1 Candidatus Parcubacteria bacterium | reverse complement strand
ATGCATTTACCGTTCCGTTTAGCTGCGGTGTTTGACCACCTTGCCAAGGGTTATTGGGGTTATAAGCCGTACCTGTTGGAACATAGGTGTTGTCTTGGTTTCCATTACCTGATGTGCTTACATTTACATCAAAAGCCAAACTTAAAACCGGATTAACGAAGACTGCTGCTATGAGTAATGAACTTGTTATTTTTTTCATGTATATGTGTGGATTCATTAGTTATTTAATAAAAATATAAATCCTGGATCAGTTGATATATAATTTACTTTATCTTTATTAAGTATAATAGTTTTTTTGATATTATCAAAACTTAATAAGATTTCATCTGTTGCTTCTTTAACTTTATTTAAACCAAGAAGTGCTTTTGCTGGATCATTTGCCTGTTGATCCATCATACTTAAACCCTCACTGTATTTTTTGTAACCATTTATTAATTTTATATGACTTCCTGATATGGATTCGGGTACGGTTATATTGGTCATAAGTACAGACGCTCTCATAAAAATACTTGCTATATAAGGAGTTTTGTTAGTTTTTTTGGTTAATGATGCAACCCCCATATTTGTCGCATTTTGGATAATAGCTAGGTTATTGCCATAGACTTTAAGGTTTTCATTAGTTGAACTAACTCCTTGTATATCAGTGTATGAGACTGCTCCAGTTGTTTCTGTTTTATTTTTTAAAACATTTTGAGTTGCATTTAAAATTTCTTCCTGCTTTATTTCGCCCGATGTATTATATTTTATATATTGAGTAAAAATATCTTTTGACAGTCCATCTGTGATGTTGTCGCTATTGTTTTTTTCAAATGATTGTGAAAATTCTTGAAAATTCTTTATATTCTCATCTGCAATTGTGTTTAGTATGTTTGCCTGATATTGATCAGCTTTTGTTTGTATTTTTCCATTTGAGTCTACTGTGATGTTGTCTGAATTCAAAAGATTTATTTTGGCTTTGTGTGTCAAAGAAAAAACCACTATGAGCGCTACAATACAAACTGAAATTATGTTTAAGGTCTTCTTATGCATTGGTGTTATTATATAACAATTTTGCTATATAAATCCAATCAGATGTTGTTAAATTTTCTGGCCTCTCTTTTCTGTACTTCTCCTCAGTTATTTTTAGAGTGTGTCCAAGTTGTTTTCTTTTTCCATTAAAAGCTTTTTTTGCTGTTTCCCAATATTTTTTTTCTAGATCATTATATTTTGATTCTTGCTCAAATATGGTTTTATTAATATTTTTGATAATTATGATTGCGGAATCGACTTTCGGTGCTGGCACAAAGTTTCCTTTTGAAACTTTCATGAAAACGTAAGGTTCGCCGTAGGTTTTAAGACCTAAGGAAAATAAGCTCATTTTTTTATCCATTGCTCTATCAGCTAGCTCTTTTTGAACCATCAAAATCATTGTTTTGGGCTGATTTTTACTTTCAAGAAATTTTTTAAATATAAAACCTGTTAAATAATAAGGTATATTAGCAATTATTATATAATCTACCCCAATTTTATTGTTTTTAAATGAATCTATGTCAAACTCTCTTATATCTTGATGTATAAGGATTAAATTCTTATTTTCTTCAAAACGGCTCTCTAATAAAGGGATAGCCCGATCATCTGCTTCTATGCAGATAACCTTATTTTTAGGGAAAATTGTCAGTATTTCAGCTGTTAACTCTCCTGTTCCAGGTCCGATCTCTATAATGTTTGTCTTCTCACCTACATATTGTTTAGCTTCTTCGACAATTTTCTTGATAATAGTCTTATTTTTAAGGAAATTTTGACCTAATGACTTTTTTGCTTCTAGATTATATTCCATATTTACCTTTAATTTACCAGTCTATTTCAGATAAGTCTAGTAAATCTCTTTTTCCACCAATATCTCCCCTATGGTGACCGCTATTGCTGCCATAATGTTTGTTATATGTTGTATTATCGGTGTAATCTAGCAGTTTTTCATTTATATCCTTTATAAAATGAGACATTGTTCTTACTTGGCGAGATCCGAATATTGTTCGTATTATTGCATTAGATAAATGAAGCTTCTTTTTTGCCCTTGTTAATGCTACATAAAATAGTCTTCTCTCCTCTTCATCGTCCCTATCGGTACTTGTCTCGTTTACTCTCTCATATGGAAATAGACTTTCTTCCATGCCAACTATAAACACGTACTCATACTCAAGTCCTTTAGATGCGTGAACTGTCATCAATCTAACCTTGTTGTGCTGATCTTTTTTATCAAGCTCATCTTGATCTGACATCAGTGACGTTTCTTCTAAAAAAAGACTTAAAGCTTCTTCTGGATCAAATGGATCGTATTTTGTAGTCAGTGAGATAAGCTCCTTGATGTTTTCCAATTTTTCTAAATCATCTTCACTTTTTGTAAGGAGTGATTTTTCTATACCACTATTTTTGAAAATGTATTTGAAAACGTCTGAAAGTTTTTCGGACTTTGTTTTATTTTCTATTATATCGAGCAGTGTAAAGTAATCTTTCACTTTTACTTGAGTGGCCTGTGTTAAATCTTGCAGTCTGTTCTCAACTATTTTTATCAAACTTACGGGGCCTATTCCTCTCGCTGGAGTATTGATTGTTCTTTTTATGTCAGTGATTGAATCTCTGTTGATGGCCGCTTTTAGATACGAAATCATATCTTTTATCTCCTTTCTTTCAAAAAATTTTACACCTAACACTTGATATGGAACATTAAACATCAGACATGATTCTTCCAAAACTCTAGATTGAAAATTTGCTCTGTATAACACCGCTATATCTTTAGGCTCAACGTCTTCCTGTATTAATTTTTTTATTCTGCCGATAACATATCTTGATTCATCTACTTCATCAAAGCCTGTGTACACTTCTATTTTTTCACCTGATTCTTTTTGTGTAAACAGGTTTTTCTTTTTTCTATATATATTTTTTTCGATAATATTGTTTGCCGCTTCGATAATGTTTGCAGTTGATCTGTAGTTCTCCTCAAGCAACACAAGTTCAGTTCCTGGAAAGTCTTTTTCAAACTCTAAGATATGCGAAATGTTTGCACCTCTCCATGAGTAGATGGTTTGGTCTGCATCCCCTACTACAACGATATTTTTATCTTCACCTGCTAATAGTTTGCATAGCTCATATTGGATAGGGTTT
>JAYSOO010000086.1:0-3145 GCA_043722755.1 Candidatus Parcubacteria bacterium | reverse complement strand
GTTTAGCCGCCCTATCTGTTTGATACACATCAAGGTTTTCAGTCACATCTTTTATCAATGTATTCATTTTTATCTCCACCCAGGCATCGAGCTCATTTGTGTTTGAAAAATCTTTATCAAGATTGATGGAAAGGTTTTTAACACCATACATATCCAAGAATGAAATCACGTTAGTAATTTTATTGAAAAATTTATTATTGATCTCATTTAGCATCTTTTGTGAGAATACATATTCTTCAGCACGAGTTACGGGAGATGAAAGCAGAAAATATCGAAGCGAATCAGCGCCAAATTCTTCTACTACAGACATCAAGTCCGAATAATTTCCCAAACTCTTACTCATCTTCTTGCCGTCTGAAGCTAATACCATTCCTCCAACTATAACGTTTTTAAATGGTGCCTTATCAAACAACACCACTGACATAAATAGCATGTAATAAAACCAACCACGGGTCTGATCTAAACTCTCAGCGACAAAATCTACAGTTAGGTTTTTTATGAAATCTTTTTGAGCGTCTTCTGTAAATGAAAACGGATAATTAACCGATGAAAACGGCATAGATCCAGCATCATACCAAACATCCAATACTTCAGGTAGTCTTTTATATACTTCACCATTTTCAATAAATTCAATCTCATCTATATATGGCCTATGAAAATCTAATTCAAAATTATCGTTGTGTGGGATGAATGCAAAATTTAAATCAATGAATTGTCCTGGTTTTGTTTTTCCGTACACTTTTTTTGCCTTAATAATAGTTTCCGTATTGTCACCATTTGCAACGTGTTGTGAGTTATAGACGCAACCTTCATGTGTAATCAACAAAATACTTTCATCTTTATGACTTGCGTCTGTTAAATAGAGAAAATCAGCAACTCGCTTTTTTACATCAAAAAGGCTTTCTCCGTTTGGAAATGGCTTCAGATAGATTTCTGACTTGTTTGCCGTAAACGTATTATACATATCAGCCCCGTGACCATCCAAGTCTCCATATTGCTGCTCTATCAACCTCGGCTCTATTTTTATTTCTATATCTTTTCCTGTTTTTTCTTTTATTATTTTTTTTACGATTTCTGCAGTTTCCAGAGTTCGAACAATAGGGGATGAATATATCACATCAGGAATATTGTTTTCTAAAACCATTTTTTCTGCCGAAGCTTCAACCTCCTCTCTTCCTTTGTCTGTAAGGTGATGACGACTTGAAAATTCCAAACCTGAACTCATAACAGATTCTATAAGATGAGTTGCTTCACCGTGTCTCATGACAGTGTATCTATTTCTTCTTGTTTTATTTTTTATCTCATCAAGCGAACCAAGGCAGATGTATTTATTTTCCGATTCCTCATTGTCTGATTTCCATACTGGCAAAGGTGTCCCCCAATAGCGACTTCGTGATACAGCCCAATCCCTGTTATTTTCCAACCATGAATGCAATCTTTTGTGACCAATCTCGTCTGGATACCAATTAATAGTGTTGTTTATTTCTATCATTCGATCTTTAACTGCCGTAGTTTTAATAAACCATGATGAAGTCGCATAGTTAAGCAAAGGTGTTTTACATCTCCAGCAGTGAGGATATGTATGGACGTATTTTTCTTTGGCAAATAGATGGCCGTTGTGAGCCAAATATTTTATAACTTCAATATCAGCTTTTGAATGATCCTCTGACGGTTTTACTGGACCAGAGAAGTCGGCGACTTCAGGCGTGAATTCACCATGAGTGTTTACATGCTTGATCACAGGCAGGTTTTCTCTTTGAGCCAACTTCATATCGTCATCACCAAAAGCAGGGGCAATGTGCACCACACCTGTTCCGTCTGTATCGGTTACGAAATCACCGTGATATATTTTCCAAGTTTTATCTGTTTTAAGATCTTGATAATATTTGAATATAGGTTCATATGACAAGCTGACAAGCTCATCCCCTTTTATTTCTTTTATTATAGAAAATTCTTCACCTTCTTTTTTGAAAGTGCTTATTTTTTCTAATGAAGATTTTAAAACAATTATTTTTTTTGATCCAGTATCGATCTGCAAATATGTAAATTCTTTATTGATAGCAAGCGCCACGTTTCCAGGAAGCGTCCAAGGTGTTGTGGTCCAGGCAATGATTGATGAATCTTTATATTCACCTTCGGTTATTTTAAAATATACATAGGCTGACAAATCAGAAATCTCCTTATATCCTTCGGTTACTTCATAGTTTGACAACACCGTCTCACAGTGTGGACACCATGGCATAACTTTGTACCCTTCATAAACTAAACCTTTATTGTGTAATTCTTTAAATGCCCAAATGTTTGATTCCATAAAACTCGCATCCAATGTCCTGTAATCATTATCCATATCTGCCCAGCGACCAAGTCTTGGAATGATTTTTTTCCAGTCATCGCGAAATTTAAATACCGATGCTCTGGCTGTTTCGTTAAATAATTTGATTCCAGCTTCTTCAATATCTTTTTTGCCTTTAAATCCCAAAGTTTTTTCAGCAAGATTTTCTATAGGCAGTCCATGGCAATCCCATCCCCATGAACGAGGCACGTTATATCCTCTCATAGTCTTATATCGAGGATACATATCTTTTATGGCTGAAGGTAAAGCATTCCCAAAATGAGGCAGACCAGTCGCATATGGAGGTCCGTCATAGTATCTGAAGGCTTCTTTATCCTTATTTTTATCAAGACTTTTTTGAAAAATGTTGTTATCCTGCCAGAATTTTAGTATAGCTAGCTCACGTTCGTTTGGGGTTTTCATGTTCTGTAGTATACATTATCTGACAAAGTAAAACAAAAACCCCTAAAAGGGGTGTATGATTGTATATTTTTATTAATAAACCGTAGATTGATCGAGTTCTGATATATCAAGGAGCTGCTTAGCGAGTTCTTTATTTGCATTAATTAATGTATCCCTTTTTTTCTGTAGATTATTGTAAGCTGTTCTTTCCACAGTATTTAAACAAGCTACTTGGGTCGGTACTGCCGCAAATACATTATTTATTACCAATAATGTTGAACTTATTATTAAAGATAGTATGAGTATATATTTCATTTTTTTATTATTTTAAAATTTATTTTTATAATGCATCTCTTAGGTGTTTAGTAAGAGAAATTTGCTCTTTTTTGAGTTTTTCTACTTCTGCTTTTA
>JAYSOO010000085.1:0-7956 GCA_043722755.1 Candidatus Parcubacteria bacterium | reverse complement strand
TTCCCAAAGTCGATCCAAAGGACGAGAGGAGTGTCATAGAGCTCGAGGCTCGAAAATATATACCTGTTGCTATATCAGAAGTAACTTTGGATTATTCTATTATTCCTCAAGTTGATGATTCAAGTTTGGAATTTATAGAATCTGATAATAACGAAATTTCTGAACAGGAAGAATTGAAAAAAAGACAAAAAGTTTTATTGGTAGCAATTCACAATCAAGTATTAAGCAATTACTCAAGAATAGTTCAAGATTCAAAATTGGCCATAGATTTTTTTGAAGTGGAGGCTTTTGCAACCGCTCGAGGGTCTTTGTCAGGTGAGCGAAATCCTGTAATGATTATAGACATGGGAGCGTCGTCAGTTAAGGTATATATAATAGACAACGGAATGTTGCTTTCGTCTCACACTGTGAATAGGGGGGGGCAAGACATGTCATTTTCTATTTCAAAAGGTTTAGGTATTCCTTTTGACCATGCCGAACATCTCAAGAGATCACTAGGTAAGACAAATATTGCCGAAGAAACTAAGATTAGAGAGTTGGTTAATATGCATGAGGAATACATCATGTCAGAAATAAAGACTGTACTGACAATGTTTCAGAAGAGTAAGAATGCTACAATATCTAAAATGATACTAACTGGAGGGGCGTGTACACTTGATGGTTTTACAGATAAGCTTAAAACAAACTTTTCTTGTGAAGTTGTTTTGGCTTCTCCTTTCTCAAAATTAGAGTCTCCTGTATCCCTTCAGGAGACTCTAAAAATTACCGGGACAACTTTTGCAACAGCGATTGGACTTGCATTACGTGCATTACAAAATTGATTTTGATATAATTAAACATAAATATGGAAACAAGATTTCAAACAACTTCATTTATACCAAAAGCATCATTAGACAACGTGGTCGACGATCATGGAAAAATAAATAGAACCTCTGGCAGTTCTGCAGGTACGTCAAGTTTTTTTATTCTGATTTCATTCTTCTTGTTCATTTGCAGTATCGTGTCTGCAGGTATTATCTTTTCACTCAATCAACTAGCGATATCTCAAAAAAAATCAGCCAGTGATTCTTTGGTTAAATCTCAGCAAAGTATAAACAAAGAAACAATAGAGGAAATAAAATCTTTAAATAGCAGATTAGGTGTTATTAAATCATTATTAAACGGACATGTTGCAGTCTCCTCAGTTTTTAATGAGTTGTCAAAAAATACAATAAAACAAGTCTCTTTTTCATCTTTTGATTTGAAAAGGAAACCTGACAATACATATTCGCTTTCTCTAAAGGCTCAAGGTATTGGATATGAATCTATCGTAGCTCAAGATGCACAGTTTTTATCTGGCCCTGCTCAAAAGTTTTTTAAAAATACCAGCATCACTGATTTTGTTAAAAGTAAAGGACAGGACTTAACATCATTTGGCATCAACACAAGTGTATCAATCAATGCTATCAATTTTGAAGAAGTAATAAATAATACAATTAATTAATAATCATGAAATCAATCATATCAATAGTACTAATAGCAGCTTCAATAGCTTTCTTTGTATTTTTTACTAAACCAAAATGGGTCGAGTTGAAAGCAAATAGGATAGAAGTTGAGAAGCTAAATATTGCCCAGGAAAATGCCAAGAAGTTAAAATTAAGAATCGATTCATTGCTTGCAATTAAAAATGGTATTACAGAGACCGATACGGCTAAAATAAAAAAGATGATCCCTGACAACGTTGAAAACGTTAAGCTAATAATTGATTTTGATAATATGCTTCAGGCCTTAGTTGTCGATAAAGGAACTGGCGATCTATACAAGTCCACAAACCCAGTTGAATTAGGAAAAATATCAATAGAGAATCCTAAGATATCACAAGGTATCACTTCGATAGAAGGTGGTTTTGATGCATCCCAGCTTGGAGTTGCTGACTTTAGTTTTGCTGTCTCATTAACATATGCTGATTTCTTGGACTTCTTGAAGAGAATAGAAACATCGACTCGTATTTTTGATGTTGAATCCATAACTTTTTCATCACCGGCCGTTACACCTGGAAAAAATCCAGATGAAATAGTTTATAATTTTAATATTGCCTTAAAAACGTATTGGCTAAAAAGTAAATAATATATGAACATCTCTAATCACAAAAACACAATATTAATAATCATAGCAGTTCTGCTCGCTTTCTTTGGGTATTGGTTTTTCTTCTTATCAAAAAAAGACGCAACTCCAAAAGCTAATAAAAATGGTAGTTTGACAGCTCAAGCGCCGGTAGCGACAGCAAAGACTTCGTACGATAAGGAGTTTGTTACAAGCTTGCTTGGTCTAAATTCAGTCAACCTAGATGTTTCAATATTTCAGTCAAATGTTTATCAAGCCTTAAGTTATCCAGAAGTTCCTTTTGTTGTTAATTACACGAGAGAAACAGGAAGAGATAATCCGTTCTTGCCGATAGGTGTTGATTTTAACAAAAGTCAGACTGTTCAAGCTCAAGTAAATGCAAATACGGCACCAAACCCTACAGTTCAGTCACCGACAAACAATGTGTCAGCATCGACATCTACTACACCGGCAAAGGCTACATCAACAGCTCCTGTAATACCAAAACCAAAAACGTTTTAATACATACTAATGAGTTATATAAACATTTTAATAAAAAATAATATAATAGATCAGGACACTGCAAATGTTCTAGAGCAAAAATCCATCGAGACTAATCAATCTCTGGATTCTGTTTTGCGTGATCAAGGTTTGAAGTCTGTAGATATCTTAAAAGCAAAATCCGAATATCTAAACATTGAACCGTATTATTTAGGCGATAATGATATTCCTTTTGAAATATTAAATTATATTCCAGAAGATTCAGCTCGTCACTACAAGATTATTCCCATAGGTATTTTGAATGGTATATTGAATGTAGGTATATATGATCCTGACAATATTCAAGCAATAGATGCTCTAAATTTTATTTCTTCAAAAAATAATATTACATATAAACTATTCTTGATCTCAGAAGAAGATTTCAATAGATCTTTGAACATGTATCAAGGACTAACAGGGGAGGTACATGAGGCACTAACTAATTTTGAAAAAGAGTTTGGAGATGTTGATGATTTGGATAATACGATTATAAAAAATCCTTCTGCTGTTAATCCTGACGGTACAAAGACAGAAACACATATCATAGAAGATGCTCCTGTTAAAAAAATAGTTGCTACTATTATTAGATATGCGATTGAGGGAGGTGTGTCAGATATACATATTGAACCTCTAAAAGATAAGGTTCGTGTTCGTTATCGAGTCGATGGTATACTGAACACCAGTATTGAATTACCTAAAAATGTGATTGAGGCATTGGTGGCACGTATAAAAATTCTCTCAGAAATGAAATTGGATGAGAAAAGAAAACCACAAGATGGTCGTTTTTCTGCACGTGCTGAAGGAAGGAAGATTGATTTTCGTGTTTCTACATTTCCTACATACTTTGGAGAGAAAGTTGTAATGAGAATCTTGGATCAAGACAAAGGTGTTCAAAAACTGGATAAATTAGATTTTCAGCCAGATCAATTAGCTATGCTTAAAAAAGCCCTTGGTCGACCGCATGGCTTGATATTGATTTCCGGTCCCACAGGTTCTGGTAAAACAACTACGCTGTACTCGATGCTTATGGAGCTTGACAGGGATACTCAAAACGTTTTGTCACTAGAGGATCCTATTGAATATAATATGGATGGAATAAGTCAATCACAAGTTCATGCTGAGATCGGGTATACGTTTGCTTCAGGTCTTCGTACTACATTGCGTCAGGACCCGGATATTATCATGGTTGGTGAGATTCGCGATAAGGAGACTGCACAGCTGGCTATACAGGCTGCGCTTACAGGTCACTTGGTACTTTCAACGATTCACACCAACACGGCAATTGGTATTATTCCTCGTCTTATAGATATGGGTATTGATCCATATCTTATTGCGCCTACGCTGATATTGGGAATGGCACAAAGACTTGTCGGAAAGGCCAATGAATCAGCTACGGAAGTTGTTGAAGTTACAGAAAGTATAAAATCAATGATCGAACATCAGTTCAGTGATTTGCCAGAAGCATATAAAACCGTAATGCCGCCTATTAAAGATATGAGAACAATCAAGCCGACTCCTGAGTGTCCAAAAGGTATCAAGGGCAGAGTTGCTGTTTTTGAAATGTATGAGATGGATAGAAAATTGGAATCAATAATTTTGACGAAACCGACTGAAATTGAGATTTATGACTACGTTAGAAAGGAAAAAGGTATGATAACGATGAAGGAAGATGCTATAATAAAAGCACTTCAGAAAATGATCCCTTTTGAGGAAATTGGAAATCTTTAAACACTATAAATTGAAAATGAAATAAATAAAAACAAAAAATATATGAAAGAAGCAAAAGATATAAAAGTAATGATAGTTGATGACGATACTTTTATCTTAAATATGTATAAGATCAAATTTACGAAAGAAGGTTTTACACCAACACTTGCTACAAATGGACAAGAGGCCTTAGACATAGCTAGAAGTGGATTTGTACCAGATGTATTGTTTGTAGACCTTATTATGCCTATCATGGGAGGGATTGAGTTTCTTGAAAATATAAGAAAAGAAAAACTTTTTGAAAATGTGGCGATATTGGTTTTAACAAATCAAAGTCAGGTAACTGATATTGACGCTGCAAAAAATCTTGGGGTAAAATCATATATAGTTAAGGCAACAACTATACCATCGGAGATTGTTGATGAGGTTAAAAAACTTTTTGATATAAAATAATATAAATAATACAAAAACATTATGAACTATGAACAAGAGTTAGAAAAATTATTAGATACAGTTATAACTGAAAGCGCCTCAGATCTTCACTTATCAGAAGGGCGGTATCCAACTATTCGTATTTCTGGTCAACTTATACCTATAGTTTCGTCCACTATGTTGACTCATGAAGACATAAAGGAATTCGTGATTTTAATGACGGGAGGTAAAAAAGATTTTGATACAAACTCTAAGGAAATAGATTTTTCATATAAATTTAAAGACAAGGCACGATTCCGTGGAAACGCTTTTCATCAGCAAGGATCACTTTCTATTGCACTACGTTTTATACCAAAAACCGTGCGAACTATTTCTGATTTGATGTTACCTGTTGAACTTGAACAATTTGCCCATAAAAAGCAAGGTTTTTTCTTGGTAGTAGGTCCTGTTGGACAAGGAAAATCTACAACATTGGCTGCTATCATAGAGTCAATAAATCAAGAAAGAGCAGAACATATCGTGACCATAGAAAATCCAACCGAGTATCTATATGAGCAAAAAAAATCCATCATCGATCAAAGAGAGGTCGGTATTGATACTGAATCTTTTGAATCAGGTTTGATCTCAGCTTTGAGACAAGATGTAAATGTTATTTTAGTTGGTGAGATGAGAGATAGGGAGACTATGGCTGCGGCAGTTACTGCTGCTGAAACTGGTCACTTAGTTTTATCAACACTTCATACCAACAATGCAGCACAAACAGTTGACCGAATTATAGATAGTTTTCCTGCAAATCAGCAAGATCAGATAAGAATACAGCTTTCAAATGCATTGGCTGGAGTATTATCACAAAGATTAGTGCCTCGCATATCAGGTGGCTTGATACCTGTATTTGAGCTTATGATTACAAATAATGCGATACAAAACCTGATTCGTGAAAAAAGGACACATGAAATAAATACAGTGATAGAAACCGGTTCTCAAGAGGGTATGATTGATATGAATAGATGTTTGGCAGAGCTTGTGCAAAGAGGTGAGATAACACTTGAGGACGCATATTCTCATTCTCTAAATCCAAAAATGCTTCAAAGGTTGGTGTAATACGGATAAAAATTCTTTTTTCAGGATTATGTATACAATAGAAAGTATGAAAATCATAAAAAGGCATATACAAAAACAGATAGAATCCAGGCTTTTTACTAACAATATCCTTATAATATATGGTCCAAGACAGGCTGGTAAGACAACTTTAGTTAAGGAAATTGTTAAAAAACATACTGATTCTATATATATAAACTGCGAATTGCCTGATATAAGGGATTTATTGAGCTCACGGGACATAGGTTCTATTTATAATTATATTAAAAATTATAACATTGTGGTTTTTGATGAAGTTCATACTATATCTAAGATTGGTGAATTATTGAAAATACTTTTTGACACCTATAAAGATATACAGTTTATTGCTACAGGGTCATCATCTTTTGAACTATCTCAGCAGGTTGGTGAACCACTTGTGGGACGTTCTTGGGAGTTTATGGTTTTACCTTTATCTTTAAGGGAGATAACAGAAAATAATATTGAGGTCAAAAATGAATTAACAACATATATGTTATATGGTGGCTATCCAGAAATATATCATCTTGATCCGATAGACAAAAAGGAAAAACTAACATCCATAGCGTATCAATATGCTTCTAAAGATGTATTTGCTTTTGATCTTGAAAAAAATACCATATACTTGTCACCTAGGTTTTATAAAGATAAGTTTACAGGTGATCAATCTGCCGAGTTCACTGTTTTTGCCATATTACATGAGATAGGGCATTTTCGTGAAAAGTTGGAGATGTTGAGTGAGTTTGATGGTGTAAGAGATTTTCAAAAATACTTAGATAAAATAAAAAAAGATAAAGCTTTTGCTTTGATCGACAATCTTGTGGCTGATATATCTATCAACAGAGAAGTTATTTCTAGAACAAATACAGATTATAAAAAAAGAGAATATGATCTGTATACAAAAGACTTATTTCCACTGACGGATTTTACAGACGCACCAAAGCATATTCAGTTCGGACAAGCTATACTTCGCGAACACCGAGTTCTAGGTGAGATGTGTGTTGTCGATGAAGATGTACGTGCTGAGATAGAAAAACTTCGTCAATACGAAAAGGGTGACATCATAGATATCATGACCAACCCAGACATAACTATGTCTATGAGACTGAAGCTGTTGGACAAATTTATCATACCTATAGTGGAAAAGTTGAAAGAAAAAGATATGGAAAACAGAAAAAAACAACAGCAAGAGCAAAAAGATGACAAAAAAGAATCCAGTGAATCAGATGATTCAAATGAAATCTTCAAAGACGATTATGAAAAAGCTCAAAAAGGAATGATGGATCCAAAACATCAACCTAAAGAAAGCGGGCAAGAAGGTGACGTTGATAGTGATATAGGCAAGGCTTTTGAAAAAGCACTTGAAGATTATCTTGAAAAATATCCCAACGCAAAAAGTCTGGATACTAAAAAATCACCAGAACAACTGAAAAAAGAATCAGAAGAACAAGAGGCTGTAGATCTGGGTTTAGATCTTAAAGATTTGCGGGCGTATGATCAAATAAAAGATTCTTTGGAAGAGATACTAAATCCTGAAAATAATAAAAGTGTCATAGAAGAATTCTCATCGCTCTTTAGAAGAATTATTTCTAAAAGAAAAAACGATAGACTTGTCTCAAAAGCTCCACTTGAGGAAGGTGCGTATCTATATGATCCAGCATCATTGGTTGCCGAGGTTCGTTCTGGAAATCTTCGTCCTCATGTCTGGGAAGATACTCATAAAAAAGAAAAAGAGTCAGATAAGTTTGGTGAGATTGAAATATCTCTCGTTTTTGACAGGTCTGGAAGTATGGATAATGACGGAGGTCAAAAAAAAATAGAGCAAAGAAAAGCAGCTGTGCTTATTATGGAAGCTTTGTCGGACTTTGAAAAACAGCTTAAGAACGCCAAAAAATCAGGCAATCTAAACGATGAGTTAACCATGAAAAATGAAATATTTTCATTTCAAGGTACAGTTGAGGATAATACACCTATAAAATCATTATCAGATAAGCTTGAAAGAAAAACCAAGATTGAGATATCTAAAAAATTATCGACAACACAAGGTTCAACAACAGATTTTGTCCCACTAGAAGTTAT
>JAYSOO010000084.1:0-3186 GCA_043722755.1 Candidatus Parcubacteria bacterium | reverse complement strand
GAAACACATACTTGATTTCTATTTTGACACGCACATGTCGTCCCAGGAGTTGAAGTTGCAGCACATGAATTACCTGTTGGTATTAATTCCCATGCTCCTGCTGCAGAACATGTCCACTTCTTTTCACTTCCACTTACACATTGTGTCTCACCGGTGTGTGAGGTATCGCATGTTTTAATCACGGTTATTGGCACATTATAATAGTCAATGTCAGCTTTGCTTGCGGCTCGCTTGTGGTAAATATATACATTCCTCTTTCCAGCCGATAATTTCCCTAAGTTAACCTGTCGATATGGCAAGGTAACAACGTAAAAATTGTGACCACCAGAAGAACCCGAAAACACAACAAGCGTGTCAGCAGAAAGCCCATCACTTTTACCCATAAGAGTCGCTTTTGTTTGAGCAAGCGCGATAGATGTGGTAGAAAAACCTATCGAGAAAGAACTTACAGTGTTATTGCAATACACATATGTAGATCGATACATCATTTTAATATCGCTATTCTCAGGATATTTTTCTGCCGTTATGTCCGTATTGAATCTGATTTTTACGTTATCTTGTATGTATTTATTGTATTCATTGCTATCTTCTGATGAATAGCTTGTCAGATACGGCAATGCTCTCGGAAGTTTCCAATCATCAGGATTGATTGAATTAACAGAGGCAAATACATGCGCCCCAGCAAAAACGGCAGATACAGCAATACAGAATATGGCTAATGGTTTTATTATTCCCTTTCTAAACAACACGAAAAGTGTTACGACAATCAGTATTAGCAGCAAGGCTGTGATGATGATTATAAAAGTTGAATTATTTTTTTCTTGATACGTGTAAATATCTTTCGTTCCAACATATATAACTTTTCCATCTTTATCAAAAGTCTTTATTTCTATTTTCGACATGTTCTTGATGTTAGCGGGTACGCTTAGAGAATATGTCGATGTTGAAAAATCTATCGTTTCAGTCTTGCTCCAGAGTGACTTATTTTTTTTATTTAAAACGTTAAATTCTGTTCGATAGCTCAAGCCCAACGTGCCTGAAGCCGAAGAGCTTGCTTCCAAATCAACAGGTGCGCCATATATATCAAAAGTAAAAAGATTTTGCTTTGAATCTGTTTTCAGGACAGGCTGGCCAAAAGTAACCATCTTGCCTGCAACTACATATTGGAATTCCATGTCTGGCAGATTTTTATCCTTAAAAGATATTGTTCCCTGATACACACTAGGCTGATAACCAAAAGTAGGTAAACCAATTACCACCTCAGTAAGACCCTTTTTCACAGATACAGGATCCGGCGTTAAGCCCTCAACCTTGTCGTCTGATCTTAATTTCTTAAATCGAATAACTGGATGTAAAGTAGCGTCAAAATTTGATTCAAAAACTATATTTAATTTTGTTGAACTTGCAGCACCTGAGTACGAAGGCTTATTTGGATCGTAGATGGTCGGACCGTACAACAAAGGAAAACTCTTGCCGTTTGATTGCAGAAGATTCATGTATTTTATTTTTAACAAATCAGAAGCCAAGTCTCCTACAATTCTAAAATTATCATAAGATACTATAAAATTTCCGGCATCTGGATTATTATCAACATACGATTTCATGTAAAACACATAGGTCGATGTAGAATTTTTCTCAAACACGTTTGGAATAATCACATTTATTGATTTAGTTTTTCCGTCAGTATAGGCTTTTTGTGTAAGCAGAACCTGTATCGGTTCAAAATCAGTAAACTGACCGTCAATTATTTCTCTAGCCACTCCATACTCAACGTGGGAAACATTTTCTGGCAAAGAAGACTTATCTAAGATCAAATTAAGATTTAAGGTTTCTCCCGCCTTAAATACCGGAACGGCTGCATCTTTTGAAAACGAAATATCTTTAGGAATGTACACGTCTGCAGATGCAGCACTTGCAATTAAAGACAAAACTGATAATGCAAGAAAGTATATATATTTTTTCATATACATATATAATACATGGATGTTATAAAAAATACTACTGAGAATTTTATATATGCGCCAAAAACTCCTTCTCACTCAACACCCTCACCCCAAGCGCCTCCGCCTTATCAAGCTTCGATCCTGCACTCTCCCCTGCGATTACAAAATCAGTGTTTTTCGAAACCGACGACACGATATTTCCACCTAACTTACGCACTATCTCTCCGGCCTCGTCTCTTGAATATTTTGTCAATGTCCCTGTCAAGACAACATTTTTATCTTTAAAAAAATTATTTTCAGAAACTTTTATAGCAGGTTTCTTTATTTTTATAAATTCTAACAGTTTATTCAGCAAAATAATATTTTTCTCTTCTTGAAACCAATTATATAAATTGAGTGCTACAACTTTTCCTATGCCGTAAATATTTTCAAAATCAGCCAAGCTCATCTTTTTTAATTTTTCAAAATCATATACGCATACCTTAGCAACATCTCTCGCGGTCTCCTCGCCTACCTGAGGAATAGATAGTGCAAATAAAAGCCTATACATATCTGTAGCCTTAGCCCGCTCTATCGAGTTGATAATATTATCCGCCGATTTATCTCCCATACGTGGAAGGATTTCAATGTCGCCTTTTTTCAGCGTAAAAATATCTACGCAATCAGTAACCAATTCATGCTCCATGAATAAATCTATCTGCTTCGGACCGAGACCGTCAATATCCAAACATTTTTTAGAAACGAAATGATATAGCTTTCTCTTATTCAATTGATCAGAATCCATATATACACATCGATATGCAGCTTGTCCTTCTATCCTCTCTATTGACCCATCGCCACCACAGCCCTCTACTTTTTTTGGGAATTTGAAAGATTTTGAATCTTTTGGACGAAGCTCGACAAACACTTGAATAATATCAGGAATAACGTCACCTGACTTTTGAATAATAACGGTATCCCCAATACGAATATCCAATCTATTTATCTCATCTTCATTATGCAAAGTCGCTCGAGACACAGTCGTACCCAAAACTGAAACAGGTTTGAGTATGGCCACAGGGGTGATAACACCAGTACGTCCCACTTGAAGCTTAATATCCTCAACTTCTGTTGTCACCTGCTCTGTTGGAAACTTGAAAGCAATTCCAAAGCGCGGAGACTTTCCGGTGTATCCAAGTTTATCTTGCAGGTCATGACTATTAACCTTCACCACTACGCCATCAATAAGATAATCTTGTTTCTT
>JAYSOO010000083.1:0-3226 GCA_043722755.1 Candidatus Parcubacteria bacterium | reverse complement strand
TATTTTATCTAAATTTAATTAACGTGTCCCAAAGCATGTATCATGAAGCCCAAGGACAATACATTCACGATTATACTCGAGCTCATAACATCGAAGGTGCGAGGGTGTCTGGACGAGAAATAATAAAACCTCACGCGGAACTGGAGACGGTGACAATAAGGGAGAACACAATTTAGCAACAGCGTGGCGTTTGACCAAAGAAGATAATAAGAACTATCTCAGACACCGTACTAAAAGATATTTTTCAAGTGGTCAACTTTTTTTTTATTCGACATTTATTTTCTAATTCCAAAGATGAAACCAATTACTCGAGACACGGCATCTGTCTCCAATGTGCAGCATATTTCTGGGCAAAAACGAATGATGGAGAATTCACAATCATCACCAAACCTAGAAATCCGGCAAAAAATTGTGACGAAGTCCGCTTTGTCGCAAAAGTATCAGGCACCTTCAGGATCGGCGAAAAGGTCCAAATCAAGATCTTCTACACTCTCCGAGACGAAGGCAAAATCATCAGGCTTATCAGCTGTGACATCACCGAAGGGAGAAATTCAACCGCAATTATCAGCTTCTGCGACCAAGACATGTGTCCTTCAAGAAGCGAAACGTAGGACGACTTAAGTAACCATTACTATGACGTTCCATACGAATCAGACGACGACGACGACGACGATGACAACTGGTCAGAGATTCCTAAAGAATGTTACAGCGATTTTACATTGCTTTTCTAAGATCACTGAAAAAGTGATGTATAGTTTTCTTTTATTATAAAGTTATAATAAAAGGTCATTGAGTCCTTTGACGCCTCCTCCAGAGGTTATGGCATAGGTCACAATAGGGAGCACTTTCGTGGATTCTACGTTCGTCAGCTTCTCCTTCAAATCATCCTCCTCATTCCTGGCTGCTAAGCGGTGGATTGCCATCAAAACGCCTTCAAGCTCTGAGGAACTTTCAGGCAAAGCACTAATGTTTGCGCGTTGACCATCATCACCAAAGCCATGCTTAACCCTAAATGACTTCAAAATTGACTGAAAGTTGTGTTACAAAGTGTTCCAGGCGATTGGTTGCCCCTGCCTTTTGAAGGCAGGTAGCTTCCACAGAAGACCGACAATTATCTTGAATTTGTCCTCTGGCGTAGCCTCGTTTGCCACCCTCATGAAAGCTGTACTCAAATAAACTAAGTTCGCGAGAGCCAACTTCATGGGCTCATCTCATCTGAGATGGCCCTTACGGAGAGTTTCGTTTTCCATCTTGGGTTCTAATGGTAAAAACCACTGTGACCACTCTTCTCCCGTTGACGTATTCGATCGATTAGGATTGACTTATTTCACTTGAAGTCGGGACACTTAAATCTGTTGACTAGTCATTTTTAATGCGTGAGACACCAAGATCCGTCACGAAGATGACCTGAAAAGAGTCACTTCGATAATATTTAGGGCCTATAAAGTTCGGATGTTGACACATCTGAATTTGATTCCATCTGAAGACATCCGAATCAATTCGGATGTCAACATCCGGTTCAATTCCAATTTACCCCCAAAAAAGGTGAGAATCCGGCTTGCTCCACCACTCTATTCTACCTTGGTTTTGAATTCCAAACTTATTTAAGGGTCATCGCTCCCACAACACCCACATAACAACTTTCACTTTACAACTCCTCTCACTTTTCAACTCCACTCACTTTATAACTCCACTAAACTCACTTTACGACTAAATTTTTTTTATTCATTTCAAAACGATTCTGTTCGTACGGTATCAAGTACTTCTTACGTACTTACGCTTTTATGTACATCATTGTGAATTATGTCAGAATGTAGCATTTACCATGTTGATAATGCATTTTTCATGTTGATAATGCATTTTCCATTCCTCAATCTGTTGATAATGCACTTTCCATTCCTCAATCTGTTGATTATGCATCTTTTTAAATAGCAATATGGTCCATGAAATTCAAAAGCAGAAACTGTACTACACTATCATACTGCCATTATATTGAGTATAATATACAGTTTTGGTATTGATATCGAATGTGTAAGATAGTGTCTATTTTTGATAATAGTATATCTTATGGCATTACAATAGGATGTATGAAGTCAACAATATGTTCAAATTTTAGATTTATATCTGAGATCTTGACCTATTATGGATATTATTCTATACTATCATATTGTCATCATATAGGATATACTGTTTTGGTGTCGATATAAAGTAAAAAGTTTTTAACGTTTTTGGTCCTGTGGTGTATCCGTTACACTACGGTTTTTCATGCCACGAAAGTACATTAGATTTATTTTCTTGACGTAATTAAAATTAAAATTTTAAATGTATTTGCCATCACAGACTTTATATCACAGCTTACTAGTTATTTCACCAAGAAAACACCTTCTTTGCCACTCAAGTGCTCAGCATGGGATCTACAACTACCATAGGTGAAAGAGGCTGGCTTTACTTTCCGAAAACACGAGGAGGTTGTTCTATGATGTGGGTCCACTACTATCTGAATGTAACCATTCCAACCATTAAGCTCTCTAATGACTGCCACAAACACGAGGAATGATATTTTCAGTTTTTCATTTCAAATTCTTGTTTTAAAAACCGTTCTTGAACTTTTGGTAGAAACTATTGAGAAAAATCCTAATTGCAAACTCATTATATGTGAAAGATCGATACTATCTTCACGTCATGTATTCACAAAAATGTTATACGATTCTTCACAAATGAATGAATTGGAATATAAAATATACGAAAGTTTATTTGATGAATGGGTTAATTCGAACATATTTACACCAAGCAAAATAGTGTATCTAAATATTACACCTGAGGTTAGTTATGAGAGAATTATAAAAAGAAGTCGTGTTGGAGAAAATCTTATTGAATTAGATTATATAAAATCTTGTGGATTTTATCATCAAAAGTGGATTGATAGTTTATCAGAAAATGTCGAAGTTTTGAATATTGATTGTGATAGTGATGTTTCATACGATTTAGATGACGAAGATAATCTTGGTCGTCAATGGGTTAAAAGTATTGTTGAATTCTCTGGTCTATAGGTTTTGTCTCTTTCTTCGCATAGTTTTAGTTTTTTTTTTGTTTTTTCTTGTCTTTTTCCTTCCTCCACCCTTTTTTTCTCCAAAAGTACTTCTCGGTTGTTTAACCGATTTTGCTTGAAATCTTGGGGTTTCTTTCGCAGAAAAAGATGCGGTTTTTTTTTCATATATAGGTGTAG
>JAYSOO010000082.1:0-8103 GCA_043722755.1 Candidatus Parcubacteria bacterium | reverse complement strand
ACTCAAAAAACTTAACTTCGGCAGAAGTTAACAGACAAATTCAAAACAGTATACTGGTTTCCACAACATCTACAGCTACACAGCAAACAAATCTTGCAGCAAGAGGTGCAACAGGTATCGCAAGTTGCTTGGGTTCACAGATTATTTCCCAGGCAATAGTCGGTAAAGTTACTAGTGTTGTCAGCGACCTAGCAGGCAAGGCAACAGACACACTTCTAAACGTACCTGTTGCCGAAAGTGGTAGCACAGGTGCAAATATAAAAACTGATACAAGTGCACGAGTTGGTACGAACATTTCCTTGTTTGGTGTAGGTATTCCAGACTTTCCCAGTTGGGACTCTATGGGTTATTGTATTGTAAATACGATGATCATATATATAGCTGATTCCACTATACAATGGATAAACACAGGTTTTGAAGGTAATCCGGCTTTTTTGAATAATCCAGATCAATTTTTTAAAGATTTAGCCAATGTAGAAAAGGTTGCTTTCTTACAAGGTTTGGCATATGGGGCAAATTCAAGTGTCTGCGGTGTTTTCAAAAACAGCGTCGTTTCGGCAATATTAAGCAGATATGGTAAAAACCAGCAAAACATGTACGGGCAAGGGTACCAAAATGGGGGTTACAATGGTGGATACGGACAAGGTGGCGCTATTAGCAGTTGTCCCTTTGACAGAACTCCGGGAAAATTTAATGCTTTTATGACTGGTAGATTTAGCGAAGGAGGAGGTTGGGATACGTGGTTTCAGGTGAGTCAAAACCCTATGAGTAATCCGTATGATACATATTTTAATGCAAACGACAGAATGAACTCTCAGGTTGAAGCAGTGCAGGTAAGTCAAAACAGGGAGTTAGCATGGAACAATGGATATTTAAGTTTTAGAAAGTGTGAAAATGGAGAAAAAGATAAAAGCAAATGTTCTATAACAACACCTGGTACTGTGATACAGAACCAATTGAACTCAACACTAAACTTAGGTAAGAACAGATTGGTGTTAGCTGAAAAATTTGATCAAGTTGTAACAGCAGTTGTAGACCAGCTTATAACAACAGCATTAGATAAAGCCCTTGATCAAAACTCATACAACTCAAGTCAAAGTTCAAACCAATACAGCAATTCAAATCAATATAATAATCAGTATAATAATTCAAAAACCGGTCAATACGTTCAGCCAGAATATAATCCCTATGCAACCACTACAGTTCCAAGAGCAGTCGTTGTTCCAACTTCGACAAATCCATAATTTAATTTATTAAATTAATTGTAGTATACTATATCTAAATATGTGTACATACAATTCTATACGAAATAATTTTCTCGGTTTGATTTTTCTTTTTGTTCTGATGATGCCGAGTTTGGTTTTTGCGAAGTATGATGTTAAGGGAGATGTAAATCAAAATATAAATAATTATTCAGGAGGAAGCTCATATAGTCAGGAAAGAGGTGGTTACAACACAGCAACTGATGAAGATCCGAGCAAAGCAAACCTTAAGTTGTTTAATACAGTCGAAACAAAGACAGAGTTAACACCCTCAGAATTGACAGGATTAAAAGTTAAATTGGAAAAAGGTGGAAGCAAGGTTGACCTTGATAGTTTGACAACAGATAACGTATATACAATAAACACAGGTAGAGAAACAATTTTTGTATACGATCCAAAGGTTGATAAAAACGACCCTAACAATGCTACTGATCAGCAAATGCTTGGCCTTGCAACAGCAGATGCAAGAATGTATATATATAAAAATCCCCCTCTAAAGGAATCTAGTGAAGGGGAGGCTTCATTGGGCTATATTGATCAAGACAGAGGATTGGAACCAGGATCAACCGTTGCTAATAAAAATTATTTATCCAATCTAAAACAAAATCAAAAATTAGCACAGGAAAAAATTAAAGAGACCGCTGCTGCGTGGAAACAAGCAGGTGACGAATTGGATGCTTTTAAAAAATCAGGAGTAAATGACCCTGTTCAAAAGGCAGTGCTTGAGGCAAACTTGGCAAAAGCAGAACAGGATCAAAGGAATGCAAATCATAAAGCATACACAAACCAGGAGGCACTTACTGCGGCAGAAAATAAAGCAAAAGCTTCTGCAATACCCCCACCTGATGATGCAAGTTGTGGATTCAGCATAACATCTCCTACTGCACCTTTCTCTTTTCACTGTCTATTGTCAATGGTTTCTAAATTCACAAACATTGGTTTCAAATTTGTATCCTTCGTCGCATATGTTACAGGCACACTGTTTGACTACTCCCTAGAACTGTCCATGAACTCTGCAGAATTCTTCAAAAAGTTAGGTGTTATCGAAATAACCTGGTCATTTATCAGAGATATATTAAACATGACTTTCATTTTTATACTTCTCTGGACCGCTGTACAAATACTTATCGGAAATGAAGCAAAGTATAATGCAAAAAAAACTTTAACGAGTGTCATCCTTGTCGCCATACTTATAAACTTTTCTTTATTTGCCGCAAAACTAATGGTCGACGGATCCAACATAGTCTCATTGAAAATATATGAGGCAATGAAATCCAACTCAGAGAGTGCGGATGCGACCATATCAGAAAGAATAATGAATACAGTAGGACTGTCTACTTTGTACAATGTTACTGAAATATTTAGCACCGAAACAATTCAAGCTGAAGGACAATGTGCTTCAAACCCAGGAGCCTTGATTACAGTATCTGTAATGGGTTCGATATTTTTAATCATTCTTAGCCTAGCACTTGGACTTGCTGCCATATTATTTTTAATAAGGCTTGTTAATATCATATTCTTATTTATAAAATCTCCATTTTGGGTCTGGGGATATGTTATGCCGGGGAGTTCAACCATATCAAAATTTAAAGATGAATGGTGGTCCCAAATGAGGCATGTATTAATCTTCCCAATAGTGTATCTATTTTGGATGCTTGTTGCTGTTATTATTTTTGAAAAATTGGGAACAGTTAAGACGGTTTCAGCTACAGGAGAAGCGAGGGGTGGGTCTAGCTTAATTGACTTGATATGCAATGCCCCAACTTCAAGTACTGCAGGATTTGGTCAATCAATATCATTAGTTGCAATATTTGGAATCGTTATCATCTTCATGATGCAGGCTATAAAATATGGTTTTGCCAACGCTTCAGGACCACAAGGTAGTATAGGCGGAGATTTATCTAAAAAATGGGCGGGTAAATTTGCAGGGTATCAAACAGCGATGACAAAAGGTTTGGCACAGAAATCATGGAATGGAACAAAAGCTGCTGGAAGAATGTCTGTTGGAGCAGCCAGAGGTTCGTTGAAGTTTGCAGGAAAGCAAGGCGGCAGGGTTGTAGGAGCAGGGATCGGTGGAGCGATTGGAGCAATCAGGAAAAAAGACGGTAGCAGATGGGAAGGTTTCAAAGATGGTGCTGCTCACGGCGACATAACAACAAAAGAAGCATTGAGAGATATGGCTCGAGATGTAACAACTAGCGCAGCGGCAGGAGGACATAATATCACAGCCGGTTTGGCAGCAAGAGTCGCAAGCAGATATAGCGATCCTAAAAACAGCGAAGATCAAACCAGAAAACAACTTGATGCAGCAAGATCCGCTTCGACAATTGCATCGACTGAAAGAAAAAGTGATGCGATTGAGGCTGCAACAAGGGTTGATACATTCAAAGAGTGGGCCAAGAAACATCCGCTCGGAACAAATGATCAGTATGCCGACTATGCAGAGGAAAACATGACTAGGCGAATCGAAGGGATGTATGGAAAAGGTATTGCAAATTTGGATGGCAAAGGTGGACAAACACATATTCAAAACCTAAGAAAAGCGACATTGATTAGGTATAAAGAAAACCAAAAAGATGAAAATGGTAATGATGTCATAGATCCTTCAGATCTAACAGGCAAACGGATAATGCAAGTTGATAAAATAAAATTTAATGAAAATGCTATGTATGAAGGCTTGAAAGAAATAAGGGCACATGAAAAAACCGCAAAATCTATAAAAATAAACAAAAAAAGAGTTACAATGTTTGCTGGTACAAAAGCACAGGCCGAAGTAGATGCCATAGCAGCTAAAGAAAAAATAGGTGAGGCGAAGAGTAGGGGCAAATTAAGTGACGAAAATAAATCAGAATCATTAAAAAAAGCAATTGGCAGTCTGGAAGCAAAGATTAAAAAATTGCCTGATGATACAGATATATTAAATTCAGTTAACGATTATGTCCCTTATTCTGGAAAAGGGGACAACGAAGATACTGTTAAAAAACTAAACACAGCGGTAAATGACTATACATATGGAACACCAGCAGAGCAGTCAGCTAATCAAGAAAAGATAGACAAGGCGTTGAATGCACACAAAGAACATGTGTCAAAACAAAAAGCTGAACTAGTCAAAAAACAAAGTGAGTACAACAAACACCAAAACAGCATTGAGGAGAAGGCAAAGAAAGAGAAAGAAAAATAAAATATAGGAAAAAAGTAAGATAAAAAATAAAAATATCTATGAACAACACATATTATCAAGAAAAATTAGCCACATTACCTGAAAATCTTCAGTATGCGGTCATAATGTCAAACTGGAAAGAATCTCTTGTAAAGATTCAAGTGGAATTTAAACTACATATTGACCAGACACAAGTGGTCGAAGATTCAACAATCAAGTTAATGTTTGGAGATATTGACGCACCTGATTTTATCAGTCACATGTTTAACGATGCCCATATAAATTCAGAAACGGCCGCTGACATATTGCTCGAGGTTGATTTAAAAATTCTTAAAAATATCAGGGAAAGACTAGAGGCGCAGGAGCGGGTTGCAGAGGAGGATACAGAGATTGAAAACCTATTGCTTGATGATGATGAGAGGGAAGCAAGAGAAGATGCTGATAAATATGCATCGTTCTATGCACAAGCTCATGAAATAATAAAAAACACAGAAGAAGAATTACTCAAACAAGGCATCCTCCCAGACGGATCAAACATCACAGACGAGATGTGGGGAATAACCACCGAGATCCCTGAAAACATCGCCCAAGAAAAAGATGATCTATTAAACGAAATAAACATGCCGTCCAAATCATTTACAAACATAGCTACAATATCAACCCCAGTAACTCAATCAGAACCAATAGTCGCCATAGAAACCGAACCAATCCCCGTAGACCATCAGTTAGAAAACACACACATAGAAAAGCCTTTCCACCAGGAAGACATCATCCCAGAGCTTCCACACACTCCAGAGCCGACACCTGTTACAGAACCAAAATCAGAAATCAAAAAACCAATAACAATAAATCTTGACGATATCTATCGCGAACCATTAGAATAACAATATGCGTTACCAAGTACCACAATTTATAGAGTTTGATAGTAAAATAATAGGTCCTTTAACCTTTAAGCAATTTATTTATATTCTTGGGGGGATTGGAGGGACATATATTATATATAAAATCTTTGGAATAGTTGTGGGAATAATACCAATACTCATACTATGGGCACTATCTGGAGCCTTAGCTTTTGTAAAAATAAATAACAAAAGTTTTGTAGATGTTCTGGCTGCTGGATTTTCATATATGGTCAAATCCAAGCTTTATATATGGAAAAAGATCGATAAACCAGTCACAGCAGAAGAAAAAGTGGAGAATACAGATACTGCAGATTCGTTTTTAGCACCATCATTATCTCAAAGCAGATTGAAAGATTTGGCCTGGAGTCTTGATGTAAACAAAAGTGTGTATCCAACAAAGAAAGAATAAATTGAATAATACCTATATATCTGCTATAAATATAGGTATGGCGACTATAGTTTAGTGGTAAAACCCAGGTTTGTGGATCCTGAGTCGAGAGTCCGATTCTCTCTAGCCGCCCATGAAGACGAACCCATCACAAGATTTTGTACCTATTAGTGAAATACGAGAAGGTATTATGATTCTAAAAGATGGCTCTATGAGAGCTGTTGTTTTGGCAACATCTATTAACTTTGCCCTTAAATCAACAGAGGAACAGGAGTCCGTGATCTATCAATTCCAAAACTTCTTAAACTCTCTAGATTTTACTGTTCAAATATATATACAATCTAGAAAATTGGATATACGACCATATGTAGCCCTACTTGAGGACAGGCTCCGAGTCCAAACAAGTGACCTTATGAAGATACAAATAAGTGAATACATCATGTTTATCAAAGGACTGACAGAAGGGTCAAATATCATGACCAAAAGTTTCTTTTTAACAATACCTTATGCTCCTGCAATAAATGCAGGTAGAAATTTTTCAAACTTACTAAAGAAAAGTGATGAGGCTACTAAACAAAAAAATAAGAATGATGATTTTGAAGAAATCAAAAATCAAATCGAACAGAGGATATCAGTAGTGGAGCAAGGTCTGGGACGTTGCGGAGTAAAGGTTGCACGATTGGGAAGTGAAGAGTTGGTTGAATTATTTTATAGAATATTTAATCCAGGAGATGCAGAAAAACCAATAAAGATGTAATATATAGGCATGGGATTTCTAGATTTTTTAAAACCAAAAAACAATACTCAGATAAAACAAATAACTTCTATATTACCGAAAGACATATATAGATCTGCAGTGCTCGAACTTAAAGATATTATCGCACCATCTGCTTTGAAAATAAGCCCGAAGACTTTAAACCTGGGAGAAAAACTGGTTCGAAGTTTTTTTGTGATGTCATATCCAAAATTCTTATCAGATTCGTGGTTTTCACCGATTATAAACCTTGATAAAGCCTTTGATATATCGGTATTTATACACCCTATCGATACATCAGTAATTTTAAATGAGTTTAAAAAGAAGGTGGCCGAAGTACAAAGTCAGATTAATGATAGAGAGGAGAAAGGATTAGTACGTGACCCTCAACTTGATGCGTCGTATCAAAACCTAGAGACACTGCGTGACAACTTACAGCAAGCTCAAGAAAAAATATTTGATGTTGGAATTTACATATCTATTTATGGAGAAAGTGAAGAAGAACTAAATAAAGTAGAGTCAGAAATAAAATCAACACTTGAAGCATCGTTAGTTTTTATAAAGCCAGCATTATTCCAACAAGAACAAGGTTTTAAGACAACAATACCTGTTTCAACGGATGAATTAAGTGTTCACTCAAAATTAAATTCATCACCATTATCAAGTATCTTTCCGTTCATATCTTTTGACCTTACAGAAGGAAAAGGAATTCTTTATGGACTTAACCGCCACAATAATAGTTTGGTGTTGTTTGATAGATTTTCTCTTGAGAACTATAACTCGGTTACATTTGCAAAATCAGGTTCTGGAAAATCATATGCAACAAAACTAGAGATCTTAAGATCGATGATGTTTGATGTTGATGTTATAGTACTAGACCCAGAAAGAGAGTACGAGAGAATGACAGAAACATTGGGAGGAAGGTATTTTAACATCTCCTTAACATCAGAAAATCACATCAACCCTTTTGACCTTCCTATTCCACATGATGATGAGTCTCCATCGGATGTACTTCGATCTCACATCGTAAACTTAGTTGGACTTTTTCGACTTATGCTTGGAGGATTGACCCCTGAAGAGGATTCTATTATAGACAGAGCAATCTCTGAGACCTATGCTCTTAAGGATATAACCCCTGAAGCCAATTTTTCAGCTATAGAGCCGCCATTGATGTCTGACTTTGAACTTGTACTTGCTGGTCTTGAAGGAGGGGAGTCTTTGGTACAAAGGTTAACAAAATATACAAAAGGAACATGGTCAGGATTTATCAACCGACCTTCAAACTTGGATATAAATAAGAAATTGGTAGTATTTTCACTTAGAGATATGGAGGATGAGTTAAAACCTATTGCCATGTATATTGTTATGCATCACATCTGGGGATTGGTTAGAAAAGAGATCAAAAAAAGACTGTTGGTAGTTGATGAGGCGTGGTGGATGATGAAATCAGAAGATACAGCATCATTTTTGTTTGGTTTAGCTAAAAGAGGAAGAAAATATTATCTAGGTATATCAACAATCACTCAAGATGTTGAGGATTTCTTAAGATCACCTTATGGATTACCTATTATCACAAACTCATCTATGCAATTTATGTTGAAACAGTCACCAACGTCTATAGATATGGTTCAAAAGAC
>JAYSOO010000081.1:0-21175 GCA_043722755.1 Candidatus Parcubacteria bacterium | reverse complement strand
TGTTTAAAGTTTTAGCATATTGAGAATACATACGTTCCATTGTGCTCTCAGTTATCTGATAGGGTGTTTTTTGTGGTAAATTTTCTAATGCAAACTTTATAAATGACTGTTCATCTGCTTTATTTTCAAAATTCACTGCATCACTACTTCTTATGGCTTTCTCTAATTGGCTTTGATTATATTCTGATTTCGTCATCCGTATTTTACTGGGTGCTTTCTCTACCATAGATTTTCCAAGTTTTATTTGTGCGACAAAGTTTTGAGATTGTGGTTGCCCTTTTCTACCTTCTGGTAATTGAATTTTAATTTTATCGCTTGTTTCTTTTAAGCCAATTTTAATTTTTTCTTTTTTCATCTCTAGCGTTGCTTTTAATACTCTCTTAACGTATTCTTGTTCTGCTTTTGGCAACTTACTGACTAGCTCTTGCTGTAATTTGGTATCTATTTTAAGAGACTTTAAAATGCGAGTCCTCAATGGATTGGTAAATTCTAATGTTTTAAGCATTGAAACAAAGTTATCCCCACCCAATGCACCCAATAGAGGTCCGGCAATCGGCAGACCTGAGTTTGATCCAACTACAGCCCCTACTATTTGAGATAGTTTGCGTGTCATAACACCTCCACCAAACATTTTTCCGTCAAGTTTTGTTGCTACCTTTCTTGCCTCTATAAGTTTACCTGCTCTTTTATTGATGTCTCTAACTATCTTATCATCTATTAAATTATCCACATATTTATTTGAAACCCTACCTACAACGTTGGCAATATCGTTTGATAATAACTCTGATGGATTATCATATGCTTTTGTTAGTTTGTTTGCTTGCTTACTTATTTTATTTAGTACAGCTGGTGTAAATACCTCTCCATAAGTCTCTCTAAAATTATTGAAGAGCTTACTCAGTCTATTTGTATCTTCATTTATTGTTGCCGCAAAGTCTCCCGACTTTCTCATTTCGTTCAAGATATTTCCTTCCAATGCTCTTGAGTCTGTAACTTTATCATCGAATGCTCTTAAGTATGGATCTACATTTTCATAAAGTTCGCCAATATCATCACTTAAATCGTCAATAACTTTTGTAAATATAAATTTATCACCTTGCCTTTCTGGCATGTAACCCGTTTCTGCAAGTGTTTTAAGTGGTGTTCCTCCTCTGCTCTCAAGCTTTGCAAGTATTTTGCGTGTTCCTTCATATTTATAAGCCCCTGTTCTCAGTGCTTCCTCGTATGCGTTAACTGCCTCTGACTGGGCTTTCTGTGAGTAGCTCCCTGTATATACCGATTTTAAGTTTGGAGTCTTCCTGATGGAATTTATAGCATCTGGGAGCACTTTTGTAAGCCCTACATCAAAGGCTGTACCTGCTGCAACATTTACCGCCAACTCTCTTGGGTCGACTGAACCTTTTTCTGCTATCTGCTGTGAAGTGTTATAAAGTGCTGCTTCCCCCCCACCACGGATAAGTGACGTTTTTAATGCTTTCCCGAAACTCGGTACAGCTTTACCTGCAAGCCTCGTTGCAAGGTTTTCTGTTAGACCTATTGTAGGTATAACCCCTGCTACATTCAAGGCTTGCATTGCTGCTTCTCCTGTAGTTTTTAGTAGCGCTTTTCCATAGCCCTGCTCTCCTTCGTTAATAGCTTCTGCTTCTTTTTTTGCTCGACGATCAAGAGACTGCTTAAATGATGGTACTTCTCCAAAGTACTCACTTTGAAATGTCGTCTCTGGTATAAGACCACCTGTTATAGTGCTTGGTAAGTTAAGCACCTCTGATGCCGCTTGAACTATTGGACGCGTTAAACCTCTTACTATGTCTCCTCCGATTGTTGGTTCTACTCGCCCATATGTGCCTACTGGTAGCCCTTGAGAAATACGTGACTGTCGCGCATCTTCAATACCTTGAGACTCGTTTGCAAATAAGTCAGATAGCAGAGGAACGCTTCGTTCCTCTTGGATAACTTGTCGAGGGATATCCAAACCTTCTTCGTTCTTTAAGTCTTGATATATTTTTGTTACTACATTTACGTATTTAGGTACGTCGTAAGCCACTCCAATTTTTTTATTAAAACCTACTTTATTCTCCCAATTTTTGTCTGTTCCAGAATTCCATATAGCAGCAATCTGTGCGGGGTTTTTCCCATTATCTTTAAGTTTCTTTATAACGCCATAAGCGACCCTGTTTTGTGTTTCTTTTGTCATTGTAGCGTTCTCGTCACCTAGTATATCTTTAGCGTGTGACTTCCATGTTTTTGCTTGCCATTGATAGGCACCCTTTGACGTTTTGTTATCTCCTACTGCATTAAAATCACCACCGCTTTCTTTTGTTCGAATTGCTTTTGCAAGACGGACTACATCTTGGTCTAATTCTTCCATATTACCAATCCCATTGTGATTTACCACCACTCGACTTTGTGGCTCCTTTTGTTGAACTTGAACCGTAAAGACCTGCCCTGCTTGCAATGTCGTCTAATTGATTTCTGCTTATGCGTGGCAACCCTGCTGACTCTCGTGTTTCATTATATCGATTCAATGGCTCTGTTTGGAGTCCGGTAACTTTATCTGCAAAGTTTGCCATCGTATCGTCCAGTGACGGGATAATAGGTTGCAAGAATTGTTTTTCTGACTCAGTTGTTGCTGTCCCAAGTAACCTATTTCTCATTTCTGCTATAGCCGTAGTTGCTTTTCGTGCAATTGTTTGAGCTGTTGCTGACTTGAATTTACCCAGATATGCATTTATTGAAAGATTTCCAACGGGTATACGCTCTCCCGATGCCTGTAGTTGTTGAATATATCTTGTTATATCGTCCGCCTGTCTAACCGCTGTCTTTGCTGTATTTTCATTCATTGCTCCGTCCTTATTTTCTTTTACATATGCAGTTAATATGTTGTTTTCAGTTGCTTTTATCGCATCGGCAATTTTACCTTGACCAAGAGCTGTCGAAATTCCTGTGAAGCTTATTTTATCTGTACCAAAGTTTATGGCTTTATCTAACAAGCTATTTGATATTTCTGACTCGGGGGCATTCCAACCTAACATTGAAGAGCGTGCTTGATATGGTGTATAACCTTGTGACAATAGTGTTTGAATACCCAAAATGTATCTTTGCCCTTCCTTTTCGCTGTTACGTAGTGTTGGCGGAATAACTGAAAGAATTTGTTGCTCGTCAATGAAGTTTTTTGCTGACTGCTGTGCTTGAATTGGTAATTGATTTACATTCGTAATTTTACCTATCCTATCAAGTTGTTGTTCCGGTGTTAATCCTTGATACACTGATTCGCCTGACTGCACACGCTTTATTAAGTCAGATTGTTGTTTTGATATAATATCCTGCATATTATTTTTTTGTTGCACAATACCTTTTTCGTTTGAAAGGGATGATTCTATTTGAGACTGCTCTTCCTTACTAAACTGATTTTTGTTTAGATTGTATTGGTTCATCTTTTTTTTCCATTGTGCCTCGTTGCTTTCTTTTGTTAGTCCTGACTTTAATTGAGCATACTTAAGTACATTCTCATAATTCTGAGTTGCTGCACTTTGTGAGATAGCATAGTTTGCCATATCGTTTGCTTTACTATCATTAAAGGCTTGAATTTCATTTTCTACCCCCGAGCTTGTCATACCTGGAGTATTTCGTAGCTTTTCACGTAAATCTTGTGATTGTTTTTTAATCTCTGCAATACGTTGTCCCGCCATGGATGCCGCCTCACTAAAAGAGCCTCCTCCTCCTTTCCTGAACGTGTCATCTAAAACAGTAGCAGCGTCTTGTGGTGCGTAAAGTGCATCTGAAACTTCCCTACTCGCCTGTTGCTCTGGTGTGATTTGATTTGGCGTTATCGATGTATTAGTTGCACCGTTATAAATTTCTTCTACCACAGGTGACTTCTTTATAGTTATTGGTACTTCAAATTTTGTTGTAGAACCTATGTCTGTTGCTGAAACTGTCGGTGTGACTGGTATAACTTTTTGTGGGGTAATAGCGACTGGTACTCTTACTTGCGTCTGTATACTGCTTAAGGGTTTAGTTAACGAGGGGACGCTTACTGGCTGAATCGGCATCGGGGGTTTAAATTTTGGGTCAGCAAAAAGATTTAATGGTCTATAACCGCCTTTATCTATGCTAAAATTGTAATTTTCCATAATTATATTGGTTTGTTTACTGTTGTACTAACATTAATACTATTAATAATAACCTGCTCGTCTGATTTTATTTCTACTTTTAATTGAATATACTGACTAATGTTTTTATCTGGTATATCGACCTCCATAACACCACTTGTATCTTTTAATTTGTCTCCTGTCATTTCTTGTAGCAATGTAAAGGCATCTATCACGATGTTGTCGCTTGTGTAACTTGCTTCTGGGCGTATATTATCCTTTATTGTTACTGTATAGACTCCTGATAACTCTGTTACGCTTGTCACGTACGACGACTCACCAGCATTTGTCCCATGCGTTAAGATAACCTCGTTACCCACCTGAATATAACTGGCACGTAAATCGTCCGTTTCGAAACTGTTGGCACTTGTCCATAGTTTTGTTGCTGTATCAAGTGTCATGGGGAAAATTTTACTTGTTACAGTTTTGTACTTTAAACGCAATCTTGTATTTAATGTATAATGATTATCAAACTTCACTATAACTTTGTTAAAGTTTTCAGTCTGCGATGCAGTATTAATTTTTGGTGTTATAGCATACCCTATGTTTACACCTCTTGTCGCCGAACATATAACGTCTGTGTAGACTACCTCAGAGTCCAAGTTTCGATAGCTAGCACCCAGTGCCAATTCTGAACCTTTTCCGCTTGGTCTTGCTGCAAACGCGTTTACTTCTCCTGCTCTTGGAAAAACTAAGATACCTCCAGCCTTTGAGTATTTCGAAGATACCGCCCCAAAATCTGTTGGTGCATCCTTATTTGTTGCGTAGCTTGGAGCGTATTTATGATAGATACCCACATCGCTGTTCCATTCCCACACACCCGACAGTATATTTTGATTTACCTTATCATACCGATTAGAATATGAAGTAACACTGGGTGTTCCGAAAGAATAGTCGTATAATCTCTGTTGTAATATTATGTAAACTCCTCCTATCGCGTTTGATTTTATTGCATAGTTTATACCGTAACCAATACCATCTATATAACCCTCTGCATTTGAATCCGACATTGATTTTGAAAAAGGCATAACTGCTACAGTTTCAAAGCCGGTACCATTAAATCTTTTTAATTCTCCGTCCATTGAATATATATATATAATACCTGAAGATAAACATCCACCAACAACAAAAGGAGATTCTGTGTCATACAGCGATGTAGGCGTTGAAGCTGAACCGTCCCATATAGTTAATATTGCTTTATTACTTAAAGAAACATCGTTTGAAATGATATACACGCGAGAACTGTCAGCTATTATGTCTTTAATTATATAGCCCGGTGGAATAAGTGAACTAAACGATACTACTGTATTTGCTGTGTCTATTGTCTTCAATACTGCTCCGTCACCCACCATTAATTTTCCTGTTTTTGGATAAATGCAAACAGGATGTTGATATAATGCACTTAGGGTAGAATAACTTGCTGTCCACGTATCCCCATTAAATGAGTGACTTTTAAGAGTAGTTCCTTGAGCAAATCTTGGTACAGCAGTTGTGCTTGAAAATGTAGTGTCAGGAAAACCTATGCATTGACCCGCATCAAAGGTGCCAGTAGGCGATGGAAACCCTGACGTAGTATTGAGTGCTACATTTTCTAAGAATTGATCTGCTGTAATAACACCTGCAAAGGCACCATCGCTAGCCATCGCAGAAAAGAAAACCTTGTTATAGTCTGCTCTGGTAATACATCCACCCATAACGAGACCCATACCTGGAAAATCATCTGATGTTGCAAATGCGGTCATTCTTTTCGCTAATTTAAGTCGCCCGTCACTTAAGTCCATATTCTTTGTTGCAAATAGTGACCCCGACACATCGTCTACGTTGTATTGTTTCCAACCGCTAACCCCCGGTAATGAATAGGTTGCCATATTAAGTAAACTTTGCAAGAATTTCTTCAAGCATTTTTTTTCTATCTTGTAATTTAACAATGTCGCTCAGCTGATTATCGACGTTTTGTAGTTGTGACAATACTGCTTCTTTTGTATATTCTGTTTTTACCTCGGTTGTCACAGTCTTTACCTCCTCCACCATTTTTACTCCTTCTTTTGTTACCACTGATAATTTGTTCATATTATGTCGTTGTATAATTATTTATAATTTCTTTTGACTCTTGGTCAAGAGGTAAAGATAATTGTTGTAATTCTCTTTTTCTCTTCCATTCCTTTAACTCTTTTATGTCTCGCTCTAGTTCTGATATTTTTTTTAAGATTTGTTCGTTGTTCATATTAGTAGTCTGCCTCTATATACACAGAGTAAATTGTTAAAGTTGCAGCAACCGTACTTGTAATCATGTTGTGGAAATACCAACCCATAAAAGCAGTTGGAAATGTCGTATGTGTTGCCAATAGTGTTCCTGTAGTTTCGTCGCCTCTATACAGTTTTGCTGAAGATGATGATAATCTTATACTGAATGTCTCCTTTGTGTTAACTAGACCCGAAATCTCAGTAACCTGTTCTGTTCCACTTGCTGCTCGAGTAGCAAATTCCCATGTTGTAGATAATTCTTTCTTTCGAAGAACTGCGTAATTTGTGGTGAAATTTGAATCTGCTGTTATGCTCGTATTTGCACTTTTATTCATGAACCCCACAATAGCTCTCGATGTTGTATTTGCCGTCATTGCAATAGAACATTTAAAGAGTGGATTTTGAGCTCCTCTGAAATTTGATGTTCCGTATGTTCCGTATTCCCCAGACTCTCCGGCGGTTGGGGCAGACTGCGTTATGGCTACCCCTGGCTCTCCTACCCCCACTGTACCAAATGCAGCCGATCCTCCTATAACTGACACTGTGTCGAACATTGCACCGAACACCGCCGCGTCGCTTGAAACGGGGTTAGTAAGTGAAGCGGGTGCCATAAAATCTTCTTTAAACACTCTCTTGTTTACCATGAGACTGCTGACTTTATTATAAATTGAAGCAAATGTTACTTTCTTTGATACACCTGATTGCTCAACGAGGTAATAATCTCCTACTGATAATATGCTCGCCTCTGTTAATTCGTTTATTTTTTTATTTGCCATATAATCATTTAATTTCTTGTAATATTTGCATAGGCTATTTCTACCGTACTACCTATTGATAAAAAAAATCCTAAATCTGTAATTATAAAATCGCCTGTATCCGTTATTAGTAACTCGTCTTGCAATTGCTTATCTTGGCTTAAAAAAGTTCCGCTTTGGCGATTTTGGTCAAGATAAGTACTCGTATTTTTTACAATTTGACTGTAGTTTACTGAGCCTCTCTGCTCTGTAGTATAAGAGGTTGCGTTCTTTGACTGATAAGTAAACATACTAATTACTATGAACTCTTGCCATTGTTAATCTTGGTTTACGCTCCTTATTTCTTTTTGAGTAGTACTGTTCCATTTCTCTCTCTAATACTTGAATTTCTTGAGCAATTTGAGATATCTTTGAGATACTTCCTGCTTGGCAGTAGAAGTATGATGCCCATAAAACAATAAGCCTGTGAAAAATAGCGGGAAATCCTGCTATTTTTGTAGTATCGCTTGTAGTAAAGTATGCAAGTTGTCTCTGGAAATAAACCTTAAGTCCTCCTGAAAGCGTAACGTTTGCTGATGCTGGCTTAGGATATAGAAATACGCTGTTTCCTATTACGTCGTAAAATATCGGTGAACCTGCTATTTTCATAAATTCTGACCTGTCTTGATTGCCCATGTCATCTGGTGAAATTTGTTCTAGTTTTATCCACAAACCTGACTGGTCTTTTATAGAAACACCTAATATCTTTAAGTGTGTGACCGCAAGTGAGTAATCTTGTTGATTTGGAAGTAAGTCTGTCACTCCTATTGGTAAATCAGTCGCAGACGAGTCATCAAATTCCCACGTGTTGTCTGATTGAAGTACTTTTGTTGTTACTTTATCTAATGCTTGATTGCAGTACCTCGTGAATGTTTGTAGTCTTGTTGTATCACTTGTTATTTTTCCGTAGTCGCTTGAAAACACGAGAGATTCTATTTCTTGCAATATACCTTGTTTTGTTGATGTATCATTATATACCATAATATATTTACTTATTACTAATGATTCTATTATAACATAAAATACATCCTTAATATAACATTTTATAAGTTGTCAATAACTGTGGATAAACCTGTGGATAACTATTATTACAAACACACAAAAACACCCTATTCAGGTGTTTCTAGTTTTTTATTTCTTTGTGCTTCAATGAAGTCTTCTACTTGGTCTCTAATTTCAATTATAATCTCACCATCTTTTGCATCTACTTTCGATACGTATTCAAACTCTGTTAATTCGTAGTCCTTCATTATCTTTTCGTTAATAGGTATCACTTTTTCCTTCTCTTTTTGAAGTTTTAATCCTAATTTGCCTAGTTCTTTTTCTACTCTTTGAAATTCTGCATATTTTTCAGAAATTTCATCTTGAATTATCTTTCGGTTATTGAATATCCCGTGTAATTTATCGTGTTTTAGTTTAATCATTCTCATATAGTTTACTATAAGCATTTTCCCATAGTGTTATTTTTTTATTAATGTTGTAGTTTTCAACAACGTAATCATAAGCCTTTTGTCCTATTTCTTTTCTTTTCTTTTCATCGTTAATAAGTTCCATACACATAGGCAACCAATCGGCTCTGTGACACGCTACAAGACCATTTAAGCCATGTATAATATCTTTCTGGTATGGACTATCATTTGTATCAAATCCCTGTACTATGCAGGGTATTTTAAACATAGAGTGCTCTAGGTATTTTAAGTTTGATTTACACCTATTGAAATAACTGTCTATTCTTGGTATGAGGCATATATCAAGCATTTTTTCGTTAAGTTGAGTCTTGTAGTCTTCTACCCCACACCAACCGTACCACTCTGCCCCTATTTCTTTCCACCAATCTACGTCCTCCTTAAAGAAATTTCTTTGTTCTGCAAATTCTGCAGTGTCTGGTGGTAAACCAAATAAAACTAATTGAACGTTCTCCATTTTTGACAATTCCTTTATTGCTTCTTTTGCATACTCGTAGTCTCTTGAAGATGCCACTGAACCACTGATACCTATTCTTATTTTACCTGTAGTATTTTCTATCGGGTCGTCCCAATCTTCCGGACAAACACAGTTTGGTAATACTACAACGTTTTTATTTATTTCTTGGTACTCTTTTGCAAGAAATTCAGTCGATACTGTAACAAGGTCAGCCTTGGAGGCAAAATCTTTAAGTGTGCCATCTATTTTGACGAGCAATTCATCCACTCTATTCTCTAACTCAGGTATATGATTCATTATTTTTGGTATACCACTATCTTTTACGTATGTATCGTCATTGTCAAACACTATCTTCTTTCCATGAAGTTTTAATGCCTTCATTAGTTCAAAGTGAATAGGCTGCATAGGGCGTTGAAATACGACAACATCTGCGTCGTGTAATGCTTTCATCATATCCCCCTGTTCTATTTTTTTCCCTCGTAACGTTGATATATCGCCCCACCAACCACCAGCCTGAAGTGGTATCATACATCTTACGTAATAGCATGAGTCATATCCTGATGAAACAAAGTATACTTTTAGATTCATACACCTAGTTTTTTTCTGCGTGCCTCTTGTAATGCTTTGTACTTATTCTCTCCTGGCTCTGATACAATTTCTTCTTTTACTTCTCCTGTTATCGGATTTATTATTACCGTTGTTTTTCTCATTTGATTGAGAGGTGCCATTGTAACACCTTTTGTATTTTCCATATTTTTTATTTAATAAATTGCCACCACTATGCCTTGCCATATTTCTAGTGGTAACATGGCAAGCGACAATTTATTCTGCTTATTTTATTGTGCTGAATAAAGGATAATTCCTGCATTATCTCGGTTTTCAATTACACCATAAGCAATATCTGCTGTGGTGATAGTTGAAAGATAATCTGGAATATAGTTTGATTGAACGCGTACACCGGCCGTACCAACCATTGAAGATTTAGTATTTGGAAGTGACGCTGTTGCAAAGTGAATTGCGTCTTTGTGAGCCAATACATTGTATCGTCCTGATACACCTGATACTGTCGGTATGTTTGGCGATCGGAATACTGGAATTCCGTAAAGGTGTGCATCTGGTACTTTTGCTGTTGGGTCATTCACTGGTGAGTTGATCGCAAGTGAGAATTTATCAACATTTTGTAATTGTTTCCAGAATGTATTTGGATGCAGGAAGAATGCAACGTCTCCCTTATAAAGACCTGAAACAGCAGTCGATTCAAGAGTCGCAATTGCTTGACGAATTTCAGAATCCGCAAGGTTTGTTGTAGATGCTCCTACTGATGTAGAAAATCCAGAGAACAAAGCAGCGATGGCTACTTCTAATTTTTTAGCAGTTACGTAAGCCGCATTCTTTGCAAGATTTTCCTGTAGAGAATAAGACTTCATAATTTGTGCGGCTTGTAGGTCTTCGATGGCGAATGAAGTTTCAAACCAGTTGTTAACAACTAGGTTGATACTTGATTCTGTTGGTGAGTTTAGTATTACAGCTGTACCGTTCGCTTTCGCGTTTGCAGTCATTGCTGTAAGACCTGGTGTGATAAGTGTATTACCTCCTCCTGATAGTTCTGATGAACGGTCAGTAAAGAAACGAGCCATTATCAATTCTTCTTTAAAGAAGTCATTGATTTTTTGCCCCCATACACTTGGAATGTATACTGCTAAATCTGCAGCAGTATACGAATCTGTTGGAAATGCCATGTAGTTTATTTATTTAGAACATAACGTTCAAACATTTTTACGTGTTCGTCTCGTGAAGTATTTGGCGTTGAAAACGTTTTTGGTGTTTCAAAAGATTGAGAGCGTTTTGATGTTCCAAGTTGTGCTTTTTGTGACCGGTCTTTATCCTCTTGGTTTTTCTTGTACGAAATAAATATCGGGTGTTCGCTTGCCTGTAGGGGTGTAATACCCTCTAACACTGCTACCTTATTGATATACTCTATTTCACCATCTGAAAATCCTTTGGCAACCAATCGCAACTCATCTCTTGGTGTATCTTGTGTCTGATCGTTCTGCGTTGTGTTGTTAATATTTTGCTTCGTATGCTCACGAGCATTTTGAAACAGTTTTTTAAGTTTTGCATTTTCTTTTTCAAGCTTTTCAGCCTTTTCGATTTTTGCTATTACTTCTTGGTATTCTTCATCTGTTAATACAACATCTGTTGAATCGTTAATATTTTGGTCTGATATTAAATCAGTATTTTCTAATGCTTCATCAGCATTGTATGTTTCATCTTGCATATTATTTGGTCGGTTTTATCCGTATTATGATGTTTTTTGGTCGGAAACATAACCGTAAATTTATAATTGATCCGTTTACGCGGTGTGGTCTATTTTAACTTTCTGCTCTTTCTCTCCATATTCATTTTGCATTTGGATGAAGGCACTCTCAATTGCTTTCATAGCGTGGTGCAATCCCTCTGTTTGCTTGTCTTCTTTTACCCTCTGAATTATATATTTACTAAAATAAGTATCTATGTATTCTTTTACTTCGACAAAAGTATTTTTGTCATTAACAAATTGGACTATCATATTATTGTGGCATTTCTGCGGGCTGTTGTTCTAATTGCTGGTTCATTTTATTTGCCATACTTGCTAATTCAGACGGTGCTATACCTATGTTGGACATTTCCACGATACGAGCAAATATCTTAGAGGTAATTGGGTTCTGTAGGATAGCTGGGTTACCTGCTACGTCTGCTAATACTCTTGAGAGGCTCTCGAGTATGACACCCTTGTTCTTATTTTCCCCTGTAATAAGTACGGTAACCTTTGGATACATGTCTTTATATAAGTTTTTTGGTATATCTATATACCTTTTTATTTTTGTTTTTTGTATCCGCTTCAATGCTTCGTCATATGCTTTTTGGTAACCCTCCGCGTCCACTATATTTCCCGCAAGTATTTCATTTTTTGCGTACGTATTTGCTTCTTTTGATGAAAAAGTTTCATCAATCATCTGTAATTCTTCTGAGCTAAAATCCTCTGCTAGTATGTGCTCCTTATTCAAGGTCTTTTCTATGTGTGGAAATATCCAATCCTCAAACAATTCTTGCAGGAATATCCCTGCCTCTTCCATGCGGTATTGATAGAGTGAAGTCGCTGCACTGTTTAATATTGCTACTGAACGATAAGGCGTATTTGACGGCATGTTTTCACCAGTTATAGCATTGAACGTGGATGTTGCTCTTTCTATCTGTCTGTCCCACTGGTCGAGGTAACTTGTGAATACCGGCATTGTTGATGGTACGTTATTTACTTGTGTGAATGTCTTGCCATCTTCGGTTGTAATAACATCCCCATTCTCTAGCTCTGTTAGAACATTGTTGCCGAGCGATGTGTCGTCTGTGTGAAATATAATTTTACTTGCAACGTCAATCATGCCTTTTTGACGCTGTACGATGTCATTTGTTGCACGTTGCGCCTCAAATCCGTCCTCTACTACACCCACTCCAAGTGAGCGTCCGTTGACTCTATCCCAATCACATTTTTTATATACATTTATTTCTATCTCTTCCTCGTAAAGTATTGTGCCTGTATCTTCTCCTTCGCACGTATAGAATATATGATAAAAAGGAAATCCATCTTTATTGAAATATTTACCGTCTAGACAACCTACGACCTCGTAAATTTTTATGTCGCCGTTATTATACTCGTTGCTGTTTTTTTCTCTTTTACCATATTCTTCTGTGACTTTCTCTACGTTTTGCCATACTTTGCCTTTTCCCGATAACTCCGCAATGGTCATGTGGTGTACCTCGTATATCGGTGTGTATTTTGTAAACTCTTTAGGGTCGAAACTTATATTGTGAATATTGCAGACATCAAGTGTTAGGTTGTCCTGTGTTTCTGTCTTTTTAACAAAAACACTCCCGTACTTTGCTCGTGCTTGTCCAAAGTCATTAAGAAATTTACTAAATTGGGACTCTTTCATCCACTTGTAAACTTCCTTCTGAAAGAGCCATACGTAATTTGCTTTTTCTGGATTATCAGAAATAATTTGTATATCTTTTGTGTCCAAATCTGTATTAGTCGTCGCAATGTTGACTCTAAATTTTACAATATTGTAAAATGGTTTATTTTGCCCCAATGCGTCCGTATCACCGCTCTCGTATTTTGAATTATAGTATAACTCTATACGTTTTAAAATATCTTTGTTTTTCACAAACAGTCCGTCCACTAGCTGAACGCTTGATTTTGCATAAATATCTTTTGTTTGATTTAAATAATTTATTAATTCTTTCATATTATGCCATCGTTAGATGTTGTGGTTTTTATAAGGTTTTGCAATCCTTTCGACTGCGAATGTTCGGCTCGTTACACTGTTTGTTTTTTTAAGCAAAAAATACATACGCATCATTAGCATGTCTGCGTAGTCTGGGGACCGTCCAAGTGATTGTTTTATCTCGTCCTTTGATATAATTTCAAATTTACCCTCCATGACTTCTGTTTTTCTTTTTAGAGTTCCCAGCTCTTCTATTATCTCAGATTTGAAATCGTGGTCTGATATTTTTATCTGATGACTATTTACCATATCCGCAAGTTTAAAATAACACTGATGACGCAGGTTTCTAAAGTTTGCTTTGTCCATACGCCCCATTGTGTGATTCCATATCTCCAAAGGTGAACTTCCACCCATAAAACCCTTTATGCCGCGAAGTATATCTACTATTCCACCACCTACACCATCTTCATCAGCTATGATTTGTGAAAATGGCACTTGGTAATCTCTTGCTATTTTTTTAATAAACGCTGATGTCTCGTCTATACCCGATATGTGAAGTGTCTCTATCTTTATAAGCTCTAGCCCCTGCCATACCCCTATTACGGTCTTATCGGCTCCATAGCGTGCTATATCGGCTGTTATATACTTGTCCATAATTGCGGTAATAGTATTGGTAAAAAGGTCGTGCGTTGCATCTTGGTTACACATCGTGGTTGGGTCATCGTCATAATCGAAATTACCATTTAGGAGTCTCTCCCTGGTTATCTTATCGGCTCTATTCAAATTATCTAAGTATGCTTGGGGTAAGTGCGGGTTGTCTCCCGCCAATGCTGGAACAAAAACACGGTAGTCTGGTAAAGTTCCCATTTTATACGGCTTATAGTAATCGTTGTATACGTGTCCCTTATTTGGGTTGAAAGTTTCTAGGAATACCGGCTTAACTATTTTGTCGTCGAACTTATTTAATCGCCCGACGCGAGTTTTTAGTATATTTTTTGATTTCTCTGGCACTTCGTTAGACTCATCTACCCATGCCCAAGTTATCTCAAGACCCCCAAATCGTGTATACTCGGGGTCTTGCGGAGAGTGCGACATGTCCTTGAAAATAATCTCGCTTCCATTAATGAACTTCATTGTTGAATTTTGTTCGTTGTATATAAAATCTTTACCTGTAAAATAGCCCAAATTGTTCAAACACTTGAATAAAGTCACCATTGTTGTTTGTTTTAAATTTTTTAATTCTTTTCTTCCTATGACTCCTCTTGCCCCCGGATACATTTCTGATAAAACAATTGCCATATACGCTCCGAGCATGCTTTTTCCGCCTCCTGCTGCTCCCCCATAGCCTATTTCTTGGACTTTACTATCAAATATATAGTCCCATGCCACTGCCTGTTTTGGCAAAAGTTTTATGTGGCTTTCCATATTACGACCTTGATATTATTATCGTTCGTAAATCACTACCCTCTGCTCCTGTTACCTCTTGCCTATTAGACCAGCCTTCATTTTTTCCTAGTGTTGTAGTTACTGTTTTGCTTACATCGACTTTTATTCGCAACAAGTCCGGTATTTCTTTTCCTTCTTCGTTCTTCGTCTTCATGTCGAGAACTTCATCGAGGTTTCTTTCTGCTTTTTGAACCATATTTAGCCTTCTGACCTTGACCAAGAACCATTCGGTCACCGTAATCGTCTCCGCATACTGTACTTCGTATCCCGCTTTTATTGCTGATTGTTTAGCATTTCCAAATGTTTTGCTCTTTGGGTTTATGTACGAATCCCAACAAAGTTTTTGACGTGGATCTAAATGAAACTGATTTGCTCCATATTTATTTGTTGAGTTGTTTATTTTCATACATTTCTCGATTCTAGTATTTCGTCAATAATCTCCATCTCACCAACTTTTGGTTTGTAGTTTGTTTTTTCTATCATCTCTTTTATTTCTAACGTGATAGCGAGCGAAGTTGCTTCTTCTGAAAGTTTGTTTAGTTCGTCAAGTGCATTTTTAAATACCTCGTTATTCTCGAATTCATAAACATTTTTATCTTTATTTATTGTCCCAAAAGATTCAAGTATTTTTTTTCTATTTTCTTCTTTCTCGGAAAAGAATATTCCTACCTCTTTTAAATATTTATCTCGTATTCTCGCCTGAGTAAAATCAAGCTCTGTTTTTGAAAGCATTTCTGCTAATAATTCTAAATGTTTATTTTTCATAGCGTTTTATATTCTTCTAGTAATTTTTTATAGTAGTCAGCGTCTACTTTTTGATAATTTTCTGCTTTAAAACAATGGTCTTTTATATTGTCTACGTAAGCATCGCCTTCAATTTTTCTCATGTTTTCGATAAAGATTGCTCCGTTCCCTCCTAGGTTAATATTACAGTGATAGCATTGAACGCGTAAATTCGTTAAATCATATTTCATGTGTGGTGGACATACTGCCTTTGCGAACATATGTCCAGTTTGCTGATCTCGTGGTTCTATGAGCCATTTTCCGCAAGTGTAGCAGTATGCACTCCCTGTTTTTGTTTGGTATCTTTTGCGTATAATCCTTTTGCATTCATTCCACAGTTTTGTCTGCAACGCTGTCAGGTTGTTTTCTTTTTTTTCTTTTGCCTTACGCTTTTGATTTTCTGCTTTTAACTTATTGCGTTCCTTTAATCTTTTAGCCATCTCTTTCTCTTGAAACTTTCTTTTTAATTCCCTTGTCTCTTCGAATGTTTTTTGTTTAAAACCAGAAGTTTTCATGTACATATTATAACATGTTTTTTGATGTCAAGCAAAATGGGTGTGGATAACTTTTATTATTTTGAGATTAACTTTCTTTGTGGTATCTTGTATAGGAAAAGCAACCTTTACTATTCCCGAGGTTGCTTTTATTTTACGGCATAAATGAAGACTATTCCTTTTCTTCACAAGGTTTCCCTGTATATAACAGGAGATAATATAAGTCTGACATAATGCTTTTTAAAAGTCAATAGATTTCTATGTTTTTGTTTGCCTGTAAAGTTCCAGTCTTATTGTCTCACATGCTTTATCAACCCTATAATTTACGCCTTGCCTTGTAATTCCAAAACGTTCTGACATTTTTTCATACGACTCACCTGTGTTGCATCTATGCAATAAAATATCTATACTTTCTTGATCAAGTCCTCTCTTCCAGTAATTATGAGTTAATTCAATTAACTTTTCTTGTGATATTCTGTCATCCCAAAATTTATCTAGGATGTTATTTATTATAAATTCATCAGTTAGCATATTATCTATATTTCGCCAGTGTTATATCTTCTGAAACACTTCGAGCAATAATTTGCATAAAACAGCTTTCTATACCATTCAAATTAGGTCGATCATCACACCACTCATTCGGAAAAAATCTTAATCTCTTCGGGTTGTTTTGCATAAGTATCATTATTTTTCCTGAATAATCCTCTAGATTAATACGCATTGCCTTACAGATTCCTTGATAAAAGGATTTACACGCATCCAACTTACTATTTGTTGGTAAGTATGACATATCTCTTTGCTCGGTACAGAATTTTTTGTATGCTTCTTCTTGTCCATCTTCCATTAGTTTAGAATTATGCTCGTTAATTAAATCTTGATTCACAGCCTTAAAGTCAATACTTTTTATATCGCCAACCCGAAACATTTTGTCAAAAATCCGTACCGGAGTATCTTTAGCCTGCGGATTTGCCATTGCGGTATACAGTTTTTCTGCTTGGTCTTTTTCGCAATAGACTGTTTGATTATTTTTTAATGTAATTTTTGCCATAATTATGTAAAGTCTAAAACTTGTAATTGCTCTTCTTCAACGATTGGTAAATTCCATTGCTCTTTATTCAAATAAACTTCTGGTGCTGGAATAAAATCACCATCATTTTTTAACCAATCTTTATGTTTGGTTTTTCTTTCTATGACATCAGCGACTATGCTCTCATATTCTGACGGGTTTATCTTAACCCATTTCGCTAAAGGAGCTTTTTTCCCTGCTTTTCTTCTTGCTGGAAATTCTTTATAGAATCTTTCAAAAGCAACATTATAGTTATTCTCTTCTATTCTACTCTCCTCTATACTACTCTGGCTAAGCGTTTGCAGATTTTTGCTAAGCGAATTTCTGCATCTAAAATACTTGTTATTTTGTAACGTTAATTGGGCTTTTTCTTCTTGGTATTGAGTTGGTTTTATCCTTCTTACATCTAGCCAATTATTTTCTTTCCAATGAGTTATTACTATTACCCCGGATTCGAAAGGTATTACTAAATTTTTTGCCGCCAGTATTTTTAATTCATCGTCGGTTGCCCCAACTGTTCGCATAATCATCTTCGGAGATACAAACCCCTCATCATCTGCTTCCATACCCAGATGAAAATATAAATTTTGGGTAGACGGAGGCATATCAAGAAAATTATCGTTTCTTATTATTGCCTTATCAAACATTCTTTTTTGTGCCATATTTTAGTTTCCCTTTCACCCTCCCAGAATCACGATACTGGAGAGGTGAAAAGGCGTGATTAATTTTTTATAATGTGACGGTTTTACCCGCATGTATATTATACCAAGCATAGACACGCACTTAAAATTAAACTGTGGATAACTTTGTTGACATTTATTTTTAATAGCTGTATAATGTAAGTACAATCAAACATAAAACCATGCCTTGGGGTAACATGTAAAACTATCCCAAATAATAAGCTGTAACATTTACCTTTATTCAGGGTCATATGGGAAAGATGGAAAAACGAGTTAACCCCTCTCGCCATCCTTGTAATATGCCTCGGAGTAAAGAAGTGTCAGCTAACTGTAAAGATGAAGAGTGGCATAACTAAAACCTTGAAGGTCTCTTACATGTAATAAATTCAGTCTATGTTGTTAAATTTCTCCGTATGAGTATTGCTTAATATTCACATATAGCTTTCTTGTAGTATTTACAAGCAAAAGGGGTTCTGTATATGAATATTAAGGAGTACTTATGCAAAAAGAGTTATCCACAAGGGTAATTCTTTTTATTTTATCTATGCTATAATACATTCAATGCAATAAAATGCAGATTATTAACTCATGTCTTTTATCCTGTACGTTATCATGAGTTGCGTATGGGATAAAGGATTATAAACATATGGACAATAAAAAAAATATATACAAAGCACTAGCGCACATGCAACAGGAAGTGCCCGTGATACATAAAGACACTCAAGGCTATGGCTATTCATACGCCGATTTACCTGCGATACTTGGAATAATAAACCCTCTCTTAAAAAAACACGGATTAGGCTTTACTCAAACATTCGAGGGCTATGATGTACAAATTTTAAATACGACATTATTTCATGTCGAATCTGGAGAAACTATTGAGAGTCAAATTAATGTTCCGCAAAACGTACAGCTTAAAGGCATGAATGAATTTCAGGTACTTGGTTCCGCGATAACTTATTTACGTCGTTACGCACTCTCGGCTACTCTTGGATTAGTTACCGACAAAGACAATGACGCTAGCGGTGAACAGATTAAAAAACCTACAGAGGATACAAAATACAAAGTTGTTACACCAGAAGCTCAAGCGTTAGCGAATAAAGCATTTAATAAAAATAACGGTGATATACCGTTCTAACAATATGAAATTTACAACATTTAACATTTTTAAAAACAACAAGAAAACAGACGCCAAACATCCAGATTACGTAATGCAAGTATCAGAAAAACAAGCAGATGGAACATACAAGAATTATGACGTTGCGGGTATTTGGCTAAAAGATATGTCAAACGGAAGCAAGTTTATGTCCGGTATGATGAAAAAAACTTATAACGACCGTGCTGGATACGTAATCGAGCAAGAATCGATAACACCTATGGCTGATGCTATCGATAAGGCATTCGAACGGGCGTCTATGGAAGAAACTAAAATCGTAAATAACGACGATTTTGCTATGTTTTAATACTAAATGAAAGATTGTACCACCATTACCTTAAACGTGGCTCTACATGGCAATTTGGTGGCAATTAGAACGTATGAATACACTTGATACAATAATAAAAGAAATCTTGGGCGTTGTTTCTAGCGACAAAGAAATATCACCTCAAGGCTGGCTCAAGCACGCCATGAATTTAAACTGGTTGTTGCTGGATAGTCGAAAGAAAATCATTAATGTAGAACATACTCTGGCGGTGGAGAAAAGTAAACGTCTCTCAATATTTTTGGAAGGTAAAAAAACTAGCAATGCAGATGCGCAAAATCAGATCGAATCACTATCTGAGTTTCGGGACTGCGAGTTAGTCAAAGCAGAAGTAAAAACAATAGAGGAGTTTATACGCATAGCAAAAAAGTACTCTGAAAGTGTAATAGAATTAGGCGGCTAAACTAACAAAATCACCTTATAAACAAAGGTGATTTTTAGTTATCCACAGGTATAAACTTGCAATAATTTATAGGTTAGGGTATACTGTATTTGTTAAGGGTTTAAAGTACTGTTTTATTAGTAGACAGTGTTAAGCAAAAGAAAGTACCCTTAACAGTACGCTTTCTTTTGCTTAACACTTTTTATTATATTTATATATGACACAATTTACACAATGGCTTGCAGATAAAAATTTAGAAATAGACATGATCCGCTCATCGGACGAATACTTTCGATACCGAAAAGATTACGAAACAGAGTTGGCACTTTTAGAAAATGAACCAGTAACGGAATACTTCATGCAAGATAATGACTACGAGACAGAGCAGGAAGAAACAGAGCAGGTTGAGGAATTACCAGAATATACACACCCAGACCATGACTAAAACAGAAACATACCTTTGCCCATCAGAACACAATGGCAAAAAAATTATCAATTGTTCGTGCGGGAAGTGCATTTAACAGATAAATAACCGAGTTAATCTCGGTATACGGAGTGCCAGCAGGAACTTGTACTTCGTATACTGGGATTAACTTAACAAACTTATGAACTCAAACTTTTTTATCGGTGTAGTACTTGCGATTACGCTTGGTGCAATGATGTATGCAATGGGATATATGATGAGTGAAACACAATCACGAATGCAGGCAGAGCAAGCATCGCATGAATTAACAGCTTTAATAAACAATTACTAATATGAAACAATTTAGAACACACAAAATAGCTATAGCTATTTTAATAGGAATAATGACTTTTTACGGGGTTAAACTAACCCACGCAGAAGAATATACCACTATCGGTGAGGAGGTATATGTAATGACTGCCGACGAGATACTTTGGGAAGATGCTTATATGAATGCGGAGGGTGCTGTTGACCCGTATGTGTGGGAAATCTGGGACGAACTCTCTGATGCACAGCGTGACGAAATAACGGCACTTATAGATTATCTTGCAAATTCTTTTTATGAACAAAACTTTTATGACAAATAACATACCACAATACTATATCAAATCGATGCTCGATAAGTTGTCCAATCTGTGTCTGGAGCATTCCGAAAAAAAGAAAGATGGGTACACACCCGAGGATATGAGCAATGCAATGCTTGTGTTTATGGAGATATTTCATAACCTAGCACATGATTATAACAGTGGAAAAGGTTTGAATGATGAGCAGATGGCTATACTGGCTCTGGAGTGGGGTAAAAACTGGCACCAGACTGTGCTTTTAGGTACGGGAATAAATTTACATAATGTGTATGACAAATAACGAAAGACTTTTTATAGCCCTACACCTCGTCCAAGCATTCGGCGCTGAAGGTAAAACAGTTACGAACTTGCACATGGACGAGGAAGGGGTTTATTTTAACTGTTTACCTTTTTTCTTTGGGTATAACTTTAGGACTAAAAAC
>JAYSOO010000080.1:0-3281 GCA_043722755.1 Candidatus Parcubacteria bacterium | reverse complement strand
ATGGAAGCATGAGAACATAAAGGTATAGCAAGTAAAACAGACAGAACTAATATGTTGGAAATTTTCATACCTTATATTTTATCATAGTATTAAATATTTTATCATAGTATTAAAAAAAAGAAGCAAGTGTGGTAAAATACATTCGTATGCAAAAATCCAAATACTGCTCGTTGATACTTCTTATTTTGATTCCAATCCTGATATCGTCCTTTTTTATCTACAATGAATATTCAAATAACCGAGGATTTTCAAACATCATATTTATAGGTATCACAGGATTTACTTTTGGTATTATAATTGATATCGGATTATTCTTTCTTATTTGCTTATATGTATATTTAAAAGGAGTAAAACCAAAAAAATAATTTTTATAGCAAGTAAAAAGCCTGACTGGACCCTTCCTCTTCAGGCTTTTTTATTTTATGAGAGAGATCTACAGACTCTTTATTTCCATATCCATATTTTCAAATTCTACAGATGATGAAGAATTCACATCTATGTTATTCAAGTCAGAGTCAATTTCGGTAACAGTGTCATCTTGAGTTGACCTGTCCAAAGTCTCTAAAGAAGTTTCCTCTTTCAGGTTATCTTTATTTTTTGGAAAAAATACCAAGAACAGCGCTATTGCAATAGCTAAGCCTACAACGATTTTTATATTTTTATTATTCATATGTTTTTTATTTTATGTATTATTAGTTAGTTATAGTTGTGCTGCTTGTAACCTCTGCAACTAAATTTTCATTAACTTTTGGAATGGCCTTCAATGCATTTGCAGCTTTCTTTGTTGCAGCATGAGCTGCCTTTATTTTTGCATTCATTGCATCTATATCGGCTTTCAACAGGTTACGACTTATCTGTACTGATGTTTTTACTGTCGCGTCGCTGTTTATTGTCAGTACATACGTTTTAGCTGTTTGAATAGTCATTGCTGCACGAGCGTCAGCTATAGTAGCTTCAGCCTGAGCGATTAATGATCTCACACTTAGCATGCTTACCCCGTTTGCAGTTGCTTTATCAGCCCTTGACTCAATCGCTATCAAAACTTCCTCTATCTTATTTATCTTTTCTGATGATTTTGTCGTAATCTTTGCATTAAGCTCTATAAGATTTTCTCCTATATTTTCAACTTTTTCTTTTTTCTTTTCATCCTTTATTTTGTTTAAATCCGCTTTAAATTTAGCCTTAATTGCAGCGCTTGAGCTTGCAACAGCTTCTTTACGAACAGCTATTTCTTTCTTAAACAAATCTCTCTTTTCTTGTATTCCTTCAATCAAAGCTTGTCTCTTTTCTTTTAGCAATTTCGTACTGCTGGCTTTTTTTGTTTTTACTTCAGCCTGAAAATCAGCACGAAGCTTTTTTATTTCAGATTTATTTTCTTCGTGCATTACTCGTATCTCAGTCGTTGAAGCTGATAGATTGGCCCGTACATCTTGGCGTAACCCGTGTCTTGATTCAGCCCTTGCATTCACATTAGCTCGAACAGGTCTTGGCGAAACGGAGTCATTTGGTCGAGGATGAGACTTTTCATTTTGTAAAACTGGCATCACTCCAACTTGTGCATCCATCTCGGCATTTATTTCTTCGGCAGATGTATTTGAAGAAAATATTATTGATAATAAAATCAAAAATGTTATTGTTGTATTTTTTTTCATGGACATAATTATATCACAATTTATAGCTCAAAATAACACCTAACCCTAGCAAAGCTTTTTCCACGCTTTCATATTTTATTTCCTGAATAATGTTTGCCTGTTTAGTTGTATGCCACGTATGTCCTGTTATTTATTCGTCAGTATGAATAAAATTTTTATCTGATATTTTATACATCGATATCGGAACCTGCAATCTTTCTTTAAAACTTAGAGGGATTGAAAAGTATACAATATTATTTTCAACTTTTAATATGACGCCTTCTCGAGTATCCCATAAAAATGAATGGCATGCGGAATATGCCTCCGATGCAGAAGCAAATATCGCATCATACGAGATCATACCCTGTGGCGACGATCGGTGGCGAGGCTCAAGCTTTTTTAAATTCTGAGCAGTTGAGGCGTGATATAGAATCATAAAATTATCTCTCTGTAATTTCCTTTAATTTTTCAAGTGACTTGTCCCACATTTCACTCATCTCTTGAACCATTTCATCCGTAATGTCTGTAGACACGATCAATTCCGTGCCGCCTTCTTTTACCGTAAAGGCATAACTTTCCGTTGCGCCTGCCCATTCCTCAGTTGATACCTCTGTATCATCCTCTATTACGGCGACGCATTCCATAAGCACTGATTCATACGGCTTCAATTCTTTTATATGCATTTTTATACCTCCTTCACCTTGTCCGTCTTCATTTGGCCCTAAAAATAATATGTCCGTTCCTTCTTTCCATTCGCCTTTGTAGTATGAACCCTTATGAAAAGCACTTGTCCACTCTCTATACGTAGAATCTTCAAGCATTGTATTCCAAACCTTTTGTCGCGATGCGTTTATATATATATTTTTATGTATTGTTTGCATATCTTAATTATAACTTTTGACCAAAAGATTTGCTAATAGTCAGCCCGATAGCCGTTCCTATGATTTTCCCCCATCCTTTTCGTTCACAAAAGCAAACTAGGCAAATATCCAGTGACCGATCAAGCTTCCCAGAAATAGAATTGCAGTAATCTATAAAGCAAGACAAGTTTTAAGTTGTGAAGTTTTCGTCCATCCACATTTTCCTGTTGCCTGGCGTTCACATTTTGCAGTTTTATAACATGCATATTGTTGCGTATATTCACATGTAGAAATCATACCCTGTTCACTCGAACATATCTGTCCAGAACATCCGCCGACGTAACATTTTCCTGATGCAGATTCTTTGCTGGTTGCTGGCTTTGGGGCCGGCTTAGAAACAGCAGGAGTTAACGCTTCTTCTTTTTTTATATCAGTTACAGATAAGATTCCCCTAACAATACTTCCTGCCCACATATCACTGCTTAACATTTCTATCGGAGTAAAGAGGCCTGATATAACTAATCGGTCGCTATTTTTAAAAGTAGGCATTGCCTGAGTGAATAGATTGTAATCCAACACATAGTAAGATGCATCATATGATTTTACTCCGACCCTACATGGTTCAGCACTAAAATTATCTTGACGAGGCAAACAATCTGTATATGTTCCAGATAAGGTTACTTGTTCTGGTCGTACCTCTTTTACTGGCGGCGTTGATGTTACAACGGGTATTATGGCAGTTGTGTTTTTTTCAGAAAATGAAACGAGAACTCCTAATACTATTAATAGT
>JAYSOO010000079.1:0-3308 GCA_043722755.1 Candidatus Parcubacteria bacterium | reverse complement strand
GGACCAGTACTTTTTCCTTATCTTTCCCCTCTCGGAGCTTTGATCGTAACCTATCCATAAACAAATCATACACGATCTTTCCATCTGCATTATTCTGTTTCAGCTTATCTATATTTTCAAAAACTTGCTCGTCTTTTATATTTTTCTCAATAATCTCATCAATCAAACTTATATCTGGAATATTTAAAATGTGTTCGATGTTTTCTATTTTCTTCCCTTCATTTGATGCAATAACTTTTTGTAAAACTGAAAGTGTATCTCTAAAAGATTCATCACCAGACATTGCAATAAGTTTCGTTGACTCATCATCAATAGACAATCCTTCTTTCTTAACTACACTTTGTATAACCTGAGATAATATTTCAATACTTGGCTTTTTAAAATTATGAACTTCGCATCGAGAAATAATTGTATCTAATAACTTATTTAACTCAGTTGTCGCTAATATATAGATCACATGTTTTGGTGGTTCTTCAAGTCCTTTAAGAAATGCATTGAAGGCATTTTTAGAAAGCATGTGCACCTCATCGAGGATATACACTTTGTATGGTGACTGCATTGGTAACACTGTGGCACTTTCTATAAGCTCACGAATATTATCAACTCCAGTGTACGATGCAGAGTCTATCTCATAGATATCCGCTTCACTTACACCAAGTTCTCGAGCAAATATACGAGCAATAGAGGTCTTACCAACACCTCGTGAGCCAGTAAAGATATAGGCATGGTTTGGATTTTTGCTTTCAATAGCTTTTTGTAATACAGAAATAATGTGATCTTGACCTAGAACTTCAGAGAAATTAGAGGGTCGATATTTTCTATATAACGATGTGTGTTCTGACATATGATGAGTATTATAACAAATTTGACTTTGATTTGCTTGAGGGTATAATAAATGCATTACCGATGACACTAGACACCTTCTCTAGCTGATTTGAAAAAATCTTAGATCGGTACTATAGGCATATAGAAGGCCCCCTACTTAAAACGTTTCCTCTACCGAGGAGGCGTTTTAAGTTTTTGTCAGTCATCGTCTCAACTTCAAAATGCGTTACGATATAGAAGCCGTTATTTCTATTAGCTGCTAATACAAAATAATTGTGACTATCTGGTATATTCTTTATAAGCACAATCTTATCTATATTGTCGTACGGATACGAAACAATATATTCCCATCTGTGTGCATTGATAATCATATTTTCTGGACAAATACGACCATGATCAAATTGAATTTTACGGAAGATCTCGCGAGACAAAATGAGAGGTCTCGTCTTACTGTCATTTGATAAAGATTGGGGCATATATCCGATATTTTCATGAGTACTTTTGTATTTAATGATATCTTTTAGTTTCCACAGATACATTTCTTCCTTTTTATTCAAAGATAAAATAGGCCCGTGGACAAATGGAGACTTTTTTGGTTTTGTGATTGGCATGTATCCATCATATAAAAAGATTGATGAACTTCTCATAAAGAAATTCTAAACTTTTCCCAAAGAAACGATAAAATCGTATTCTTTCTCAGTCACCGGGATAACAGATAATCTCGATCCTTTTTGAAATAATTTCATGGCGCTCAATTCTAAATGCCTTTTCATCTCATCCATCGTAACAGGTTTGAAAAACATGGAAACGTATTTTACATCAACGCATTCCCATATCGGTTTTTCTGGGGTTGCTCGTTCATCATAATGATCGTCTCTTTTATTTTGTGCAGTTAGGTCTGGATGAGCTTCCTTTACAACCTGTGCCAATCCATATACGCCAATTGGTTTAGTGCTTGAATGATAGAATAGGATCATATCTCCGACCTTCATCTCCTTCATGTAATTTCGAGCTTGATAATTACGCACTCCAGACCATGGGGACACTTTGTCGATTTTAAGTTGTTCGATAGGATAGCAATCTCCTTCTGATTTCATGAGCCAGTAATTTGTATGAGAATCCATGGTTTGATTTTAGTATATATAAAAATAAAAACAACCCACGCCGGATAAATCCGGGTGGGAGGTTTGTGAGATGTACAAAATTACACAATCTTATGACATTTAGGAAAAACAGAAGTTCGAGCAGCCCATGCATGATCATCTGGGACCAATTCGAGATCAGGATTGGATTTATCCATCGTCATCATAAAGATGTGTGGCTTTCCCTCCACTTCATAGGTACGTTTAGCAGCAAACACGATATCGTGTTTGAACTTGTTCCGATCCCTTATGAAGTCTGCGAGCAAATGCTCGATATCAAAGGGGCTCCTTTTTACACCAATATTCGACGACGCACGAATCTGCTTCGCAGCATTTTTTGATGTCATCGCTTCTTCAAACCGAACATCTTCAATTTCAAACGCATGCTTACCCTTGTATGTAAGCTGTATCTCTTTCGTACCGAGTTGTTCAAAAATTTTCTTTCGCTGATGCTTGAGAATGCCGGCATGGACCAGCATTCCTTCAAACGGCATCTCGTAATTGATTTCTATAATCTTTCTGTCTGACATGTAATGTTCAAGTTAATGTGTGGGGTATTCCTATGCACTACCATGTGCTTCGGATATATAATATAAACATATTTTATACAAAAAAGCAAGTCTTTAAATTGCCAAGATCTGGTGATATACTTTTTTTCGTCAACCAAACCGCACACATATCATGAATACCGAAAAAATCCTTATAGCCATCCTGTTTTCAGCTCTAACCCTCGTTGTCGTTTACATATGCATTATCTCCAGAAGACTAAGGGAATGTAAGAAAGAAATGGAAAATTTGTACATTCTTCACCGAACAAATCTACAGATTTCTGGCAAGACCCTCAAGATAACTTACGGGCTTGCTTATACTAAAAGTCACATGACCCAAACAGAGCGAGCTGATAAGATAAGAGATCACTTTGAGACGAACAACTATGGGGCTTCAGGGTTCGATAGGATGCCGTGGCGTCAGCACCTCGCAAATCATGGCTTTCGCAATATCCGTATCACCGAGCTTTAACAGGTGCTTTCTTCAAAGACCGACATTTTTTACTGAGTGTCGGCTTTTTCTTTTAAAAACCCTGTAACCTCCGCAGCAGTCTCCATTCCCATAATTTTCTCTTATATTTAAAAATGCTATCATAAGATCTATGGAAAAATCTATATTCAAAATTGAAGATGTGCCTGTGCCTTTCGAAAAACAAGGCGATTACACACTTAAAGTCTTTAATGACAGTGAAGACCTTCACGAAAAATTTGCAGACATAGAAAATGGGGATAATGAAAGTATACTTTATATGCAAAAGTGGGCAGAAAGAATAGGAAACAAAAAATCAATACA
>JAYSOO010000078.1:0-3331 GCA_043722755.1 Candidatus Parcubacteria bacterium | reverse complement strand
CATAATCGCCTTCGCATGACTCGATCAAGTTATCGAGCGATACAGCTTTCTTTTTTCTATACCAGTCTATGACAAGATTTGATGTTATCTTAAATAGCAACGCTCGCGGATTCTTGATCTCAGAAATATCTTTTGCCAATATATCCCATATCCTCATAAAAGCCTCTTGGACAATGTCTTTCACCTGTTCACGATCACTCATACGAAAGAAGCAATATCTAAAGAGTGCGTCTGACTCTGCTGTATATAGTTCGGTAAACTGTTTTGTAATTTGTTGTTGCCTCATATATTGTAGACGGGTACCTAAGGTAATCCTTACATGTACCTACTATTTATATAATATATCACATCATGTCGAGATGTAAGAGTTGCCACCCTTGCACGTCGTAAACTTGGTAGGACAAAAGATAGGTGCAATATTTTTTATTTTATCAATAATACCTACATATCCACTAAAATAAATATATGAAAATAACACGTAACACAAAAGCAAAAACCATTACAATTTTTGCTCTCTTACTAGCGCTTACCTTTACACCTGTATTAGGCTTTGCAAAAGAAGACCTTAAAAACAAGGGCCGTGACAAGAATGATAAAAAAGAAAATCATCTTTGTGTAAAGGCTTTCGGTCAATTAATAAAGAATGGATGGAAAGAGACGCGAGGAGAAATAACTATTAATGGAAATTGTAAAATTCCATATGGAATCTTCAAGAAATGGAATTATACTCCAAATGCTTCATCAACTGATACGGTTGCTCCAGTTATAAATTCATTTACGATAAATTCAAAAACTTCACAAGCTGAAGTAAATTGGTCAGCCAATGAAAACGTAAGAGCTGTTGTATTCTACGGAACAACAACTCCAAACGTTGTAAAAGCCACAACTACAACAAATGGAAACATCCTAGCCAGTGTTCAGACAACAAGTGGATTTACTCTTGTAGATAATGCATTTGTAAGTAAAAACGGTGATATGACTATCAAAGATCTGGCATCTGGTACAACATATTATGCAGTACTCGCGGTTCGCGATCGTGGCGGAAATGTAACCATATCTAATACAGTATCGTTTACGACAGTTTCTAATACTGATGTAACAGCCCCTGTACTAAGCAATATTCTAACCACAATCAGTTTGAACAAATTGCTTATCAGTTGGAAAACAAATGAGCCGGCCACTTCAAAATTGTATTATGGAACATCAACAATCAATGTTACTGCTTCTACAACACAAAGTTTGAGCAATGGTTCATTGAAGACAAATCATTCATTTGAGTTGCCTGTGATCGCATCAACGACTCCGTATCACGTGATATTGCAGTCAGCTGACATGAGTGGCAATACGCAGACTTCGGCCGAATACTCTATTTATCTTCCTTTTTAAGATTATAGATAGCAATTATCAAACGATAATGCACAAAAACACTCCTATTGATTGGGGTGTTTTTGGTTTAGGTGGGGAGGGTTGATAAACCACTCCTGAACCCCTCAACCTGTGCCATAATCTTTTTAATTTCTGCCAAAATAGGGTCAGACTTTTCGATCTTATTCCTTCCTTCCATGTCATGCATAAAATCCTCAGAAGTTTCTTCTTTGGATTCTATAGAAAATATTTTTTCAGCTGACATTATTCCTAAATTCTACCACTATCTACTATTCCAGCATAGCCTTTATCCTTCTCACACCTTGTGATACTGCTTCTTCTTTCACTATTTTAAAATGACCTAGCTCTGAAGTATTTTTAACATGAGGACCTCCGCAGAATTCTTTTGAGAATGCGTCTTCCAAACTGCTTCCGATATAGTACACGTTTACCATGTCTCCATATTTATCTGCAAAGAAATGCAACGCTCCAGTTCCTATCGCTTTTTCTTTTGGCAATGTTTCCATTTGCACAGGAAGGGCTTCTTTTATTTTTTTATTTACGATCTCCTCAACCTTTTGCTTTTCTTCGTCAGTCATTTTTCTATCAAATGCAAAATCAAAACGCAGTCTTTCTGTGGTTATGTTAGATCCTTTTTGAGACACGGTTTCTCCCAACACCTGTCTTAGAGCCTGATGCAACAAATGAGTGGCTGTATGGTATTTTACTTCCAATATACCATCCCCCGACATTCCACCTTTAAATTTTTTCTCAGCGCCAGCCCTTGAATTTTCTTGATGTATCTTAAACAGCTGATCAAACTCACCTTTGTTAATGGTCAATTTATTTTCTTTGGCAATCTCCTCAATCATTTCAATTGGAAACCCATAGGATTCAAACAGCGTAAAAACTTTCTGCGAATCGATCACTTCAACATTTTCCATTTTACTCTGGTCAACAATTTTATTAAATTCTTTGATACCTTGTATCAAAGCCTTTCTAAACTTCTTTTCTTCTGCATTTATCGAAACCTTTATCGTCTCTTTTTGCTTAGCAATGTTCTCATATACTTCTTTATAATAATCTGTGAAAACATCAGCAATTACGTATAACGAGTTTTCAGGAAGACCAAGAACATCAGCATGACGCAGAGCGCGACGAATTAAACGTCTTAGGATATATCCTTGGTCTGTATTGGAAAAATCAACACCATCAGAGAGCATGATAATTGCAGTTCTCACATGATCAGCTATGATGCGAGCTGATTTTACCTTTTCAAATTCAGCAATATTTTTATTTGTAACCAGCATGTCTATCTTATCAATCACCGGTTTGAATATATCGGTTTCGTACACTGAATTTACCCCTTGCACCATCATTACAATACGCTCAAATCCTGATCCTGTATCAACATTTTTATTCTTAAGCTTTGAAACAATCTTTCCTCCTTTTTTCAAATATTCCATGAAAACATCATTCCAGATCTCAACCACCTCACCTCGATCATCGAGCTTAAGATATTCTTCCTTCGTAAGACCTTCAGTATACTTTCCTGTAATATCGTAGAACATTTCAGTATCCGGCCCACAAGGTCCGTTTTCTCCGGCACTCCACCAGTTATTTTTTTTAGGTAAGAAAAATATTCTATTCGTAGAATTTTTTGTTTGAACATTATTTTTCTTAAATATTTCCTCCCAGATCTGGCTCGATTCTTCATCGCGTGGAGCATCTTCGTCACCTTCAAAACAAGTCACATACAGCCTGCTCGGATCTAGTCCAAAGCCTTTTTCTTTGTCAGTGAGTAACTCATATGACCAGTTGATGGCTTCAGTTTTAAAATAATCGCCAAGAGACCAATTTCCCATCATTTCAAAAAAAGTTAAATGACGACTATCACCAACTTCTTCAATATCGATAGTTCTAATACACTTTTGCAAGTTTGTAAGCCTTTTGCCTTCTGGATGAG
>JAYSOO010000077.1:0-8424 GCA_043722755.1 Candidatus Parcubacteria bacterium | reverse complement strand
ACTTGAATCCATCATCATTTCTATGTTTATATTAAAAATATAGCAAGCTTTTTTTGCTTACTATATTTTTAATTGAGATTTTTTGATCTTCCCTACCCTAAGTTGATATATGGAGTTAAAGCCATAAATCTTGATCTTTTGATAGCTAAGCTCAGTTTTCTTTGATTTTGAGCAGTAACACCTGATCTCTTTCTTCCTATAATTCTACCGTATTTATTAACAAATTTGTTTAACAAATCAGTATCTTTATAGTCAATGTGTTTGATACTGTGCTCTGTGAAATAACACTTTTTTGACATGTATTTTATTTATTTTGATTACTATTAATGACAACTTTAGATATTAAAAAGGTATATCTTCTGGATTTATATCTTCATCTGGATATTGTACTTCACCTGATTCTGGGGCTGACTGGTCAGCACCGTCCTTATTTGAAGCTGGAGCATTAGATGGGAACGAAGAACCATTTGATGATCCTGTTGCTGCCCCACCTTTTGGACCAAATTGGAAGCTTTCTAGAATTATCTCTGTTCTGTAATTCTTTTTTCCATCTTGCCCATCCCAACTTCTGGTTTGTATCCTTCCTTCAATGTATATTGGATTACCTTTCTTAACATATTGATGTATGATTTCAGCTTGTTTGCCGAAAGCTACAACATTATGATATTCAGGTACATCTTTTTTATTTCCAGACGCATCCTTTGTCGCTCTATTTGTAGCTAAAGAAAATGAATTGACATGCATACCTGATGGTAGGGACTTTAATTCAGGATCTTTAGTTAAATTTCCATATAATATTACCTTGTTTATGTACATAATTTTGTTTTTTGATTAGTTTATAATTGTATGTTCGAAAGCTTTGAGTTAACAATTCGCCGCACTTACATACTAATAAAGCTATGAGAAAAATTATTTCTCTTCAGTTTCTGATATAGGCTCTGCTGTCACACTTGCTACAACCACTTCAGTTGCAACCAATGTTTCTAGCGCATCAACTTCCTTTGAGTTAACTTCATCATCGTAGTTGGGAAGAAGATCTTTAGCTACAAGCGTATTTTCTCTTACTGTTTTTACAATAAGATATCTTAACGTATTTTCAAGTTCTTTTACAAACTTTTCAAATGTCGCTAATTTACTTGCTTCTAATTCAAACTTAACCCAGCCAAAAAATGCAGTTTCATACCATTTCTTTTGAGCTTTTAATGTTTTTGGAATCTCATAAGCAAGTTTAAACATGCGAGGAATTGATTCAGAGATGATTTCTCCTTCTAATTTCTCAATATTTGACTTGATTTTTGAAAATTCTATTTGAACATCAGCCTCAGAAAGGGTTGGAAGGAGATGAATTCCTAATTCATATACCTTGAAGCCTTCTTTTGTGCTTTCTATATTAATTTCAGTCATGAAGAACACTTTATCATATTATCTTTATTTAAGCCAGTATTTTCGAGCATTACTGTAAAATATGTCGATTACTTCGTTTATGTCGATTCCCTTGATTTCGGCTATTTTATTATATATCTCCCTGACATGATTAGGATTGTTCTTTTGGCCACGAAAAGCTTTAGGTGCCACATAAGGACTATCGGTTTCGGCAAACATGCGCTCGATAGGCACGAATCTTACCAAATCCTCATAAGATTCAACAAAAGTTACAACACCTGTAAAAGATATACTAAAACCTAAATCCAAAAAAGCCTTTGCTTCATCAATAGTTCCAGCAAAAAAATGTACATTACCTTTATATTCTTTCACAATCCCGTTAAAGTTCTCCTCAAGAATATCTAAAGTTTCCCTGTAGGAATCCCTCACATGCAGCATCAGAGGGAGGTCATATTTTATAGACATTTTTATCTGATTTATAAAGATTTCCTTTTGAAAATCTTTCATCTTATCCAAATCAAACTCATCAATATTTTCACCTGTTATCCTGAAATAATCCAAACCGCACTCCCCTATGCCGCAGATATAAGAATTTAAATTGTCATCTTTTAATAATTCTTCAATATCGTATATACCTTTTGGATACAGAGGATGTAGTCCAATCGTTGACCATAAAATACCTTTATTTTTCTGAGCTAAAACTATACTATCGAGTGAACTTTTTTTGTCAACACCGACATTTATACCAACAACATTATTTTTTTTCATTTCTTCAATGATTTGATCTCTATCAACATCAAACATATCAAACTGTAAATGACAATGTAAATCAACGAATGGGTTTTTTGTTGTTATTTCTTTCATAGACTTTATTTTTCAATTTCTACCCTTGGAAATAAAGGTTTTTCTGGCATCTGTCTATCCTGAATATGTTGAATAATACTTGATACTGTTTTTGGTAATATAGGTTGGATGAAGTAAATAATCGTGTAGAATCTAATCAACATATCTTCTACAACTTTTCGAGCTTCATCCGGACTTGTTTTGAAAAGCTTAAACGGCTCTTTGTTTTGTATATCCGCATCAATCGCCGACAATTCTTTCCATAAAGTACTTGAATAGTAGTTTATGTCAAAATCAGTTAAAGTTTTCATCAAGTTTTCATCAAGTTTTTTGTACAAATCAGTCTTATCTATATTGTCAAAATTGACCGACACGTCATATGAGATCATCATCTTTATCAGACGATTTGTAAGATTTCCAAGACCATTTGAAAGATAAGCATTGTAATTGCTGATAATCAAATCTTCTGTGATTTCTCCGTCATCAAATATAGGTATATTGTGTGCAAAATAGAAACGTAAGCCTTCTGGACCGATTTTGTTCATCATATCTACAGGACTGATAACATTTCCTATCGTCTTGCTCATCTTACGACCTCCTGATTGCATCATTCCATGCACGAGTATGCTTTCAGGTAATGGAATCTCTGCAGCAATAAGCATGGCAGGCCACAAAACAGCATGAAACTTTAATATGTCTTTGCCTATAACGTGTAGCTTTTGGGAGTTTTCATTATTCCAAAAAGTGTTATATGGACTTTCTGGCAACTGTTGACCCAAAGATCCGTATCCTAAAGCTGATATGTAATTGACCAATGCGTCACCCCAAACATATACTCCTTGACTATTGTCATCTGGAACAGGGATAACATTTTCCTGACCCTTGGTTGGGCGAGAAAAACTAATATCGATGATACCTTGTTCTATATAACTCAAAACCTCATTTTTTCTTGATTCAGGATAAATCTTGATAATGTCATTTTTTATCATTTTGTTAACTTGGTCAGCATATTTTGATTGCTTGAAAAAATAGTTTTTTTCTTTGATCCACTCTGCTTTTGTTCCATGGTCAGGACATAAGCCATCAATGAGATCTTTTTCAGTTTTAAAACTCTCACAGCCAATACAATAATATCCCTCATATACACCTTCATAAATATCTCCTTTTGCTTTTAGTGTATTCCATAGAGCAATGACTCCAACATGGTGCCTATCTTTGTTTGTGGTTCTGATGTATTGATCATACGAGATCTCTAACTCTTGAAAAAGAATTTCTGTTTTTTTAGCTTGAATATCAAGAAAATTCATAACATCAATACCAGCTTCATCTGCCTTAGTCTGAATCTTGAGACTATTCTCATCTGCACCTGTTAGAAAGTAAGTCTCTTTGCCTGCCAATTTGGCCATACGAGCAAAAAAATCACATATAGATGCGCTATATGCTTGTCCGATATGTAAGTCTCCATTAGGATAAAAAATAGGTGTGGTAACGTAAAATTTTCTCTTTTGCATATCAACAATATATCATAAAAACTAAGCACTTTCCTCCTCTATTGCATTTCTTCGGGACCTGTCATCAATAAATTCAACAATCAAAACTGATATTGGAATAGACAATATGACCCCAACAAAGCCCGCCAGTTCAATACCTGCTATCAAAGATATAATAACCAACATCGGAGGAACGCCGATGATCTTTTTCATAACTGCAGGGTAGATAACATGAGCTTCAATCTGATGAATAAAAGTAAAGACGATTAACACAATCAAAGCGACGCCAAATCCTCCATTTATAAAAGTAAGCAGGAACGCTACTATAGTTGCAACAAAAGTTCCAACCACTGGTATCAACTCCATAAAACCTGCTATTAAAGATATTAATAATATATTTTGTATCTGATCTCCTAAAAATATTTTCAAAACTGACAAACTTACCAATACGATCAAAAACACTATTCCCATAAGAATAATCTGTCCTTGCATCCACAGCCCGATTTTCCTTTGAACCCTATACCATAGGTCTATAACATATTTTTCATATTCTTTTGGTAAAATAAGTTTTAAAAACTTGGCAACGCCCCGCTCTTCTATAGATAGATAAATCGATAGTACTAAAATTAAAATGAAGCTTACTATACTGTCAAAAAATCTATTAAAAGTATCAAAAATTCCACCGGCAAAATCAGAGAAGTATGAAGCAATAAGATTTGTTAAATCCTCCAATGATATGGTTGATGGTATGTCTGGGAAAACACTTTTTGCTGTTTTATATAAACCTTTTTGTATAGGGTTCAGCACATCTGAAGTTTTTATAGAATCTGGCAAAGAATTCAGTGCACCAAAAGATTGTTTTAACAGAGGTGGTATTACAAAAAAGAAAAATGATAGGAGTACAGTAATCAACAATAGGTACGAAGTTATGGCAGCAAAAGCTCTGTTTAAACCTCTTTTTTTAAAGAAAAGTATCAGTGGTTCAATAAACGAGGCTACTATAACTGCCACTAAAATAGATATCAATAGAGATTTTAATTGTATGAGGGCTAAAAAAGCTAGAATACCAACAATAATTTTAAAAATATCTGAGGCCTGTATTTTCATAGTTGTATTGTATGTTTTTTTGTGGGGTTATGCAATGTTAAACAAATCTGTCGTCTTCACAACATAATCAGTAAATGCGCATTCCTCTAACACCACCTCCCCAGTCATATATTTGAATGTGCCGTTTCGGTATAGATTATTTTTAAAATGATACACTTTTTATCAGTCTCTGCAGATAACAACATTTTCCATCACGGAAAATAATTTATCTTTTTTGCATTGTATATGGCGATATTGGCAGATTTTTAAAATTTGATAAGATACAAATCATGCGAGGCTACCTCTCTTGCCTTCGGGACAGCAACATCTTCAAGGTGTTGTTTCATTTTATAAAAATTACAAAATATTACCCGAATATCGTATCCAAATCCTCGATCTTCACAATCTCCTGCTTTCCGCTATCTCTATCTCTCAATGTCACAGTGCCCTTCTCTAGCGAATCGAAATCAACAGTCAGGCAAACAGGTGTTCCAATCTCATCTTGCCTTCTATATCTTTTTCCAATGCTCTGCGTCTCATCATACACAATCTTTGATTTCGCTATCCCATTTTTAGTTGCAATAGTTTTTACCATTTCAAAAATCTCTCGTGCTTTATTTACCAAATCTTCTTTATTTTTTACCAGTGGCAAGATCGCAACCCTGTACGGTGCTACAGATGGCGCAAGTTTTAAAACTATTCTTTCTTCATCAGCCATCGTGTCCACAGTATATGCAGTCGACAATATGGCTAATATAGTTCTATCCAAACCAAAAGATGGCTCTATACAGTGTGGAATAAATCTTTCTTTTGTCTCTTCATCGAAATATGAAAGGTCAACTTTTGACCCCTCTGAGTGAGCTTTTAAATCAAAGTCTGTTCTGTTGGCCAAACCAAACAGTTCTTTTCTGCCGAGTGGAAAATCATATTCAAAATCAATAGTTCTTGATGAATAATGAGCCCTGTCCTCTTCGGCTATCTCAAGTTCATGCAGTTTATCTTTGTCAAGACCGATGTCAACTATAAACTCTTTTATTTCTTTTTGAAAATGTGAAAATGCATCGTCAGCACTCTTTGGGTTTACAAAATATTCTATTTCCATTTGCTCAAACTCACGCACTCTGAAAACAAAATCTCTCGGAGCAATTTCATTTCTAAAAGCCTTGCCAATCTGTGCCAACCCAAAAGGAAGTTTTGGATGGAACGTATCTTGAATGTTTTTAAAATTCACAAACATACCTTGTGCAGTTTCAGGTCTTAGATATACAACATTGTCCTCTGACTCGATGGCACCAATGTTTGATTTGAACATCATGTTAAATTGCCTTACATCGCCAAAATCATTTCCATCAACTGATTTGATCTTATTTTCTTTGATCATCGCATCCATCTCAGTCAGCGATTTTCCAGATACTGAAAAACCAGCCGCCTCTAATACATGATCAGCACGATATCTCTTTTTAGTTTTCAAATCTTCCACCAACGGATCAGCAAATCCGCCAACATGTCCTGAAGCGATCCATACCTTTGGATTCATCAGTATAGCAGCATCAATACCGTACATGTCAGAACGATTATCAACAAACCTTTCCCACCATAGTTTTTTAACTTGATCCTTCATCATAAGACCCAATGGACCGTAATCCCACGTACCTGAAAGTCCTCCATATATATCAGAGCCTTGGTATATAAAGCCACGGCGTTTGCATAAAGAAATAATATCTTCTAAGGTTGTCTCTTTCATATGGACTATAGATTAACATAAATCTTACCCTATTTCACTCTCTCATCAACGTCCGCATAATCTCCCACAGTAACATCTGTCGTCATGGAATTTGTTTTAAGTTGCATCTTCTGCCCTGTAAAGACATCAGTTGCAGTCAACGTCGGATTCATAATAGTTACAGGTGCCTGCCCTACTTGAGTTAGAGTTGGCGTAAAACCAATCTTGAAATAAAATTCTCTTATTGGCTTATCTATACCTGCTCCAGCTTCCACATCTCCCAGATTAATAGTTAATTCTCGAGTGCTTTGATTGTATTTTATAGCAGCAGGAGGAATGTTTGGACCATACACCCCTTTCCAAGTTGCGTTTGGCGGAAGCTTGGCTGTAAAGTTTACATCTTTTATGGTATTGGCCGTATTTGAAATATTTCCGATATATTTATAAACGACTTCGCTGTTAATTTCGGGTGAGAAAGTTCCTTTATCATAAGCCATGTTAGAAGTAAGAGTTGAATCAGTTTGTAATCTCAATTGCTTCTTTGTACTTGCTACTATATTTTCTGGAACCCTATTTTCTGCCAATCTTTGAGATTTTACACTTATCGTTAAATCAGATACTGACCTTTTCAATGTCTTTATTAAACTTTCACTACTTGCCAGAGTTCTCATATTGAAACTCAATTCACGACTCTCCCCTGGAGGAATACTCGTTAACCCGGCATTCAAAGATTTATCCCAGAAAATAACATCTCTGTTCGAATCATAAAAACCATCACTGCTTTTTATACTTCTTCTGTCTATCAGCACACCTCCGAGAGACACTTCTATGACAACATCTGTTATCGCATCAGGTAAATTATTAGTTATAATCAAATCAGACTTTAGGTTTTGATCATAACTCACAGCCTTATTATCGACATTATCTCCGTCAATCAAAAGTCTGGTAACAACGAAAGGTTTGCGTATTGCCACCTGACTGTCTTGAGTTGATAGTACAGTGAGCATTTCTTTTGTCTTGATGTCTTCAAGACCTAAAGTGAATCGAAAATTCTTGTCTACATTTATCTCACCTATAAACTTACCTTTTAGTTTAATCACAGTCGAAGACAAAGGATTAATGCTGTCAAAAGACCATGTATTATTATCAGAAACAGGTTTAGGCGTTGCTTCCAACAACTTGTAACCAAAAGGATACTCAACCCTCAGTTGAATGTTTTTCAAAATTTCTTCAGTGTTAGAGTTTAGATCTATATTAAAAATTAACTCCTGATTATTATTAATTTCCTTAACATTGCTCACGACAACACTTATAGGACTACCAGCTATGAGCACACCAACATCTTTCTCTGATTTAAATATTGTTGCTGAATCATTAATGTTAAACTCGTATGAATATCTTATATTTTTCTTAACGTTTTGTTCTCCAAAGAATATTACAGAATTTTTATGTCTTACAGTCTCTCCTGACTTTATTGTTCCAATAGAAATTCTTTCATAAGTTAAATCTTGATTTCGATCTGTTGGATATTTTGATCCAGAAGGATATTGAATCACGAGATCAGATAATATAAGCTCAGTCGTGTTGTTGTTTGTTATGTCGACTATGAAATCAATCACCTCCCCACTTTTGACAGACACAGGACCTGTAACTTTAATATCTATTTTATTTGTTGAAATAGTATTGGTCCCCTGAGAAAGATTGATATACGTATAAAATGCAGCTCCAACAAAAAAGAAAAATATAAGCATAAATATGACAAAGCCTGTCGTAAAATTAAGCTTTTTCTTTCTGGGTCGATCTGGTCCATCCTGCATGTCAGCAGTCTCGCCTATTTTTATTGTTTTCATATCAGGGTGATAGTCAGACACAAAGTCTGAATTTATTGTATTATTTTTA
>JAYSOO010000076.1:0-8646 GCA_043722755.1 Candidatus Parcubacteria bacterium | reverse complement strand
ATATATAAAATTACTTTTTATATATATTATGATATTGTTAAAATGTCTGTATTTTTTGTTTTTTTAAAAAAATGATTATGGCTTGCTGTATAGGATTAGATAATGCTACCAATACCTACTAAAATATTGTAATATAAAAAACATATGGAAAAACATCCCTTACATATCAAAATACCAGAACTTCAAAAAACTGATGAAATACAAGATACGGTCGAAAAGCAGGAAAGGCTAAACAGGAGAGCTTTGCAAGATGCGCAAGACTTAGAATTTGATACAGGAGAAAAAATAGATCCAGAGTTGTTTGATATAAAAATACCAAATGATCCAACCGAGAGAATAAATGTATTTATGGACAGGATGGAAAAGATTTTCTTAAATCCAGACGAAAGGGTTCGCGAAAGAAACCTCAAGTTTTTAAAACCGTATATCTACGATGAATTCATTATCAAGCCAGAAGAAGTTCCAGAATCATATTTTGAATTACAGCAACAGGTTGCAAGAGAGCAGGGTATAGAAGCAGAACATATTGGAGATGATATGAGAAGACAGATGATCGAAACCGTTATCAAAGATCAAAAGCATTCGCTTGATAATTGGATTGATTATCTTTCAAGTGAAGATGCTGTATATCCAACATGGTTCAAATATTTTGTATTTAGAAATATAACTAAACTGTCACAATTCGACAAGTCACTTGGAAAATTTAAAGACAGAACAGATACAACAGTTGCCCCATACCCAGATGTGTACAGAGAGCCTCTAGCTCAGATATGTGACATGTATGAAAGGGTTGCTGAAGATAATAAGCTTCTGAAAACAGATCCAGAGATACAAAGAGAATTCTCAAAGAGCTTTCCAAAACAATATGCCGAACTGATAACAAAATCCCTGTCGGCTTCAATGGAGGGTAGAGAAGAATTAAAAGGTGAATGGATAAAATATTCTCAAGGTAATTCAGGAGATGCTGACAGACTATACAAATCCCTTGAGGGAAAAGGTACGGGCTGGTGTACCGCGGGACGATCCACATCTGAAACACAGATAAATTCTGGAGACTTTTATGTTTACTATACATACAATGCGAACAATGAGCCTGTTCAACCTAGAATAGCTATACGCATGAATGGAAGAAATCAGATAGGCGAAGTAAGAGGTGTTTTGCAACATCAAGCACTCGAGCCTCAGATGAATGAGATACTTGAGGGCAAGCTAACCGAGTTTGGTTCAGAAGCTGACAAGTATAAGAAGAAAAGCGAGGACATGAGGCAGATGACAGAGATAGAAAAGAAGACCAAATCAAAAACACAGCTTTCAAGAGAAGAACTTGAGTTTCTTTATGAAATCAATTCCACAATCGAAGGTTTTGGATATCAGAAAGATCCGAGAATCGAGGAAATACGAAGTCAGAGAAATATATCGGAAGATATACCTGTTATATTTGAATGTAATTTAGACCAGATTGCCACAGAGCCACAAGAAGTAGATGAAAATACAAAAGTGTATCTAGGAGGGTGGAGTATTAGTGTATGGCAAAAAATAAAAGATTTTAAAAATATAAAACATTTCTATGAATCATTTCCTGATATGAAAATATTTACATATGAGCTTGCCACAGATACATCAATACAATCTTCCGAACAGGCAAAAGCAAAACTTGAATCTCAAGGAATTTGGAAAAATGAGTATACAGAGGATTTGCTTGATAAAACTGAATACTCAAAAGAATCAAAAACATATAAACTCGTACAATTTACAGTAGGACAGCTTGGCTTCCCACAAGGTGCAACAACAGATCAGATATATGCAAAAGCAGAAGAGCTAGGTCTAAAACTTTGTCCTGCTGAAGTTGGTCCACAGCTAAGACTTTCTTATCCAGGAAAAGATTTGAAATTTATTGCTATGAAGCAGATTTCCGGTCGAGATGGCTATCCGCTCGTGTTCCACTTGATCTCGGACGATTCCGGGCTGGGGCTCGATGCCGACGATGCGGATCCGTCCTACGAGTGGTTCTCTGACGATCAGTTTGTTTTTCTCGCAAATTAGTTCTTAATACTTTGTTACTTAAACCTAGCCCTTAGATCCTTTGAACTTTGTCCTTAACTTCACCATAGTCGAAAGACTGTGGTGAAGTTTTTCTGTATAAAAATCTATGCTAGATTAATATACGGTAGTAGGCAAATACGCGGTCGGCTAAGGCTTCCCGATGCCCAATCCAGTATCTATGCATTCAGAATATCCTCGGTCAAGGCTTAGGGTAGCGAGGTGCATATAGAAACTTCAAAAAAAGAAGATACTTGGTGTATTGTTTTAGGTGATTATATATCACGAATAATATTCAACGCTTGGATTGGTAAAACTCTCTGGGTGTGGTGGCTTTGACGAAACGATGCACAATTTCCGATCGTAATGGCAATCCGAACGTGTTCAACTTGAACTCGGACGATTCCAAGCTGAAGCTCAATGCCAACAATGCGAATCCGTCCAACAAGTGGAACTCTGACAATCAGTTTGTATTTCTCGCAAATCTCCTTATTTCTCTCCCAATTTCTTGGGGGAGTTTTGTTTTATAATCTGTCCGCTCCAACCTCCGAGCATTTTGCTAATCTCTTCGATCTGTAAAGATAGGGCGATGTATTTTTTGCTATCAATCGACTTTGATTCCCATAAAATCATAATCAAAACTTTTACAGTATCTATCTTTCTGATTGCAATCCTAACCCATGTTAATTTATCATCTTTTTGTAAAAAACTTGCAACTGATATTGATTCAATTACTTCTACAAATAAACTATCTATACGACCACCAAGTGAATGTCGGTGTAACTTTGGAATATTTTGATAATAGTTAAACCACACAATATACGTTGTTTTTACTTTCTCGAGTAGTGGTAAAAGTCTCGGGGGGGGGGGTAGTATTCAGGGCATGATTAGATTTATTCATGGTTATCAAGATATCATATCTCACGAAAATTTACTTGAAGCCTGGAAAGAATTTATTCGAGGTAAGAAGAAAAAGAAAGATGTTGAAGTCTTTCAGAGATATTTGATGCAAAATATTATTTCACTTCAAAATGATCTAGAATTCAAGATATATAAACATTCTCCATATGAAGCTTTTAATATCTCTGACCCAAAATCTAGAAATATTCACAAGGCTCATGTTCGAGACAGGTTATTGCACCATGCGATATATAGAAAATTATATCCGTATTTTGATAAACAATTTATCCATGATTCATACTCTTGTCGGTTGAATAAGGGAACGCACAGTGCATTAAAACAATTTAAGAATTATTCGAACAAGGTTAGTCAGAACCACACAAAAACTGTCTGGATATTAAAGTGTGATGTTAGAAAGTTTTTTTCAAGTATTGATCAGGAGATATTGCTTTCAGTATTACAAAAGCATATACATGATATTGATATTATAAACTTGCTGAAAACAATCATACAAAGCTTTCAAAGCACAGCAGAAGGAAAGGGATTGCCTCTTGGAAATCTAACATCACAACTTCTTGTAAACATTTACATGAATGAATTCGACCAGCATATGAAGAGAGTGTTAAAGACAAAGTACTATATTCGATATGCGGATGATTTTGTGATTATGTCGAGAGATATAAAATACCTTGAATATTTGTTAATTGAAATCGAAAAGTTTCTTGGTGAAAAATTAAAGCTACAGCTACACCCTGATAAAGTTTTCATAAAGACGCTGTATTCGGGCATGGATTTTCTCGGATGGGTACATTTTCCAAAACATAAAGCCTTACGAACGGTTACAAAAAAGAGGATGTTTAGAAAATTAGTGAGTGAGCTAAAACAAGAAACCGTTCAGTCATATCTGGGGCTTTTGAGTCATGGGAATACATATGGGTTGAGGGAGGTTGTGGCCAAGTCTTTAAAAAAGATAACATCGATATCAATGATATAAAATACTTGACATAGTTTATGGTTTACTATAAACTATAAACTATGATAAAAAACACCAATACGCAAGACAATATCATTGCATACATAAGGCAATATAAACAAGCTAGGCCTATTGATCTATCTGATACTATTGGAGTAAGTTTGCAGATGGTACATCGATCTCTAAAAATCCTTCTTGAGAAAAATCTTATACAAAAGTCAGGTTCCGCACCTCGAGTATTTTACACCCTCAATAAAAACACAGATTCAAAATATTCACATAACTCAGATATATACAAATCTAAACTACCTCAAAACCAATATGATCTGATAGATAAAAATTTTTACAATCTTCTGCCGGACGGAACAGAAGAATACGGTATCAAGGCCTTTGTTAATTGGTGCCTTAAAAGAAAATACACTGTTGAACAAAAGGCAGAGGAGTATTATGAGTCAATTTTACCTTTCAAAAAAAGCGAGAAAGAAAAATATGCAATCAATGTGACATCAAAAATAAAGGATACATTTAAAAATAGTTCATATCTCGATGAACTCTGGTATCTATATCCTTACAGTATTGCAGTATTTGGTAAGACTAAAATATCTCAGCTTATTTTTCATGCAAAACAAACTCAAGATATTGCGCTTATGAAAAGAGTGTTTTCGATGATAGGTACACATATACATGCATATATAAAATATACAAAACCAGATGCGATAGCTTTCATACCACCAACCGTGCCTCGAAAAAAACAGATCGTGACAGAGCTAAAAAAGTTCCTCAATTCAAATTTACCAGAAGTTCATATTGAAAAAATAAAGACAGGTATTATGGTTCAGCAAAAATCATTGAAAGATTTGAATGATCGTATATATAATGCCGAGCATACTATGGTTGTAACTTCAAAAACAAATACGTCATATAAAAAACTTTTAATTATAGATGACTTTACTGGTTCTGGATCAACGTTGAACGAAATGGCAAAGAAATGCAAAGAACAAGGTCTAGCACAAAAGGTGATAGGTCTGACTTTGACAGGAAGTCTCAATGGGTTTGATGTGTTGCGTGAGATATAGGTTTTATGCTTAAATGAAGCTGTTATGAACATAGAAAAATATCTACCATATTGGCATCAAGGTCGGCATTTTGTAAACAGGTTCGAGATGAAATCGGTACTTTACCTTGATGGGTGGCAACACCCTGATCAGCATGGTCTGTTTCCTCGACCAGATGGTTATGAGATTCTCCGTGTTATAGAATCACAGTTTCTTCATCGAGCTATTGGTTTGATAACTTTGCTGTACTATCAACAGTATCCACACCAACGACCTGAAATTTTCCGAGACATATACATGTGCGGTTGGCTTGATGTGTTTTATGCTCCTTATCCTGAAGCGCTTATAGATTCAAAAAAACCGCCTCTTTTTGTTCCAGCACTTACACCTTTATCTGCAGATGGCAGGAGTACTATTCATTGGATGAATCTTAACAGCGGATTCAACTGTTTGGATTTTATTGTTTTAAAACGTCCTACCTGATCTAATCCTTTCGCCGCCTTGGTCCTCCACGACCTCGGTGGCGATTATTTTTTTACACAATTCATGCTAAACTGCACTCATGACATCAATCGACGATATACGGGACCAACGAGTAGAAAAAGTAAAATTGTTACAAGAAAAGGGGATAGAGGCGTATCCTGTTTCATCACATATAAATACAACTAATGCAGAGTTCACTGATACTTTCAAAGACCTTTTTGATTCTCAAAAAGAGATTATAATAGGTGGTAGGATTATCTCAGTACGTGGACAAGGTAAACTTGGTTTTGTTGATCTGATCGACGGTACATCTGAAAAAGTGCAATGCTTTTTATCATTAGAAAATATGGGTGAGGAATGCATCAAAGATTTTTTTGTACTTATTGATACGGGTGATTTTATAGAGTTTACAGGTAAAGCCTATGTGACAAAAAGAACAACTAATGCATTGTCTGTTACTTCGTGGAGATTGTTATCTAAAAGTTTAAGACCGATACCTGATTCTTTTTATGGAATTGAAGACGAAGATGAAAGATATCGAAAGCGATATTTGGATTTTATTTTAAATAAAGACAATCGTGACATGATGAAAAGACGAAGCATGTTCTGGAATACCGTACGTACATTTTTATTGAGTCGTGATTATATTGAAGTTGAAACTCCAGTGCTTGAAAACACAACCGGTGGAGCCGACGCGAGACCTTTTGTAACACATCACAATGCGCTCGATATGGAGGTCTTTTTGAGAATCTCTGTTGGTGAACTATGGCAAAAAAGATTATTGATTGCAGGTCTTCCTAAGACTTTTGAGATTGGGCGTGTGTTTCGTAACGAGGGTATGTCTCCAGAGCATGCACAAGATTATACTGCTGTAGAATTTTACGAGGCTTATAGTGATTTTACAAAAGGCATGGAAATGACAAAAGAATTGTATATAACGATAGCAGAAAAGGTATATGGAAAAACAGAATTTACACATAAAGAATTAACTTTTAATTTGAAAGATGAATGGGTTATATATGATTTTTCAAAAATTCTACAAGAGAAATATAATATAGATGTTCATAATACAACAGTGGATGAGGTGGAAAAAGAATTAAAAAATAATGAAGTTGAGTATGATAAAAAAACCCTGTCTGTAGAAAGAGGGATAGATCTATTGTGGAAAAAAGTTAGAAAAACTTTAGCCGGTCCAGGATTCTTAGTTGGTATACCAGTGTACCTTGAGCCTTTGGCAAAGAAGTCATATGAGGATGCACGGGTTGTGGAAAGATTTCAAGTTATCTTGGCTGGATCTGAATTAGGAAAAGGATTTTCAGAGTTAAATGATCCGATAGATCAACGCGAACGATTTATGTCACAACAAGCTCTTCGAGATGCAGGAGACGACGAGGCTCAGATGGCTGATCTCGAATATGTCGAAGCTATGGAGTATGGTATGCCACCAGCTTTTGGGTTTGGAGTGTCTGAAAGATTATTCTCATTTTTGGAAGGTAAAAGTTTGAGAGAATGCCAAGCATTTCCATTGATGAGGAAGAAATAAAGAAAAGATGAAGTTATTACAACACAACGCTAGTTTTTTGTCTTTGATATCATGGATGCATGAAAACAAAATTGGCAATATTTGAAGACAATAATATAAGAAGATTTTATGATGAGAAATCAGAAAAGTGGTATTTTTCTGTTATTGATATTATAGCCATTCTGACAGATCAAAAGGATTTTCAAACGGCCAGAAAATACTGGAACAAGTTAAAGGAGAGACTGGTCAAGGTTGAGGATAGTCAGTTGGTTACAAATTGTAACCAGTTGAAAATGACATCCACAGATGGTAAAAACTATCTTACCGATGCTGCTGACGTTGAAACACTTTTAAGGCTCGTCCAATCTGTACAATCACCAAAAGCTGAGCCTATAAAACTTTGGCTGGCCAAGGTGGGCTATGAGCGCATGCAAGAAACTATAGATCCAGAAAGATCTATAAATCGTGCTCGTAAAAATTGGAAAAATGCAGGTCGTGATGAAAAGTGGATACAACAACGTATGTTTTACCACAAGGGCATTTCTTGTTTTCTAATTCGCTTCGCTCATAAGTAAACAAATTCGGTCAAGAAACCCGAAATAAACAAACACTGGATAAATAATGCTACAATACTTACATGCAAATAATCATATATATAATACTATTTATAATACTTATCTCAATTCGCCAAGTTAACCAATACGAAAAGGGATTAAAGTTCATGTTCGGTAAATTTCATAAAACAATGAATCCTGGATGGAGATTGGTTTTTCCAATTATCCAATCATATCAAAAAATAGACTTAAGAACGAAAGCTGTTGACGTACCTGATCAAAATGCCATCACAAAAGATAACGTTCCTGTAAATGTAAATGCTGTTATTTATTATAAAGTTGCTGACGCTGAAAAAGCGATTCTAGAAATAGAAAATTTTAGATATGCAGTATTGCAATATGCACAAACTACTATGAGAAATGTTGTAGGTGAAGTAACTCTTGATGAGCTGTTGGCAAGTCGTGACAAGGTTGCTGATCGCATAGAAGCACTGGTTGAAGAAGTTTCTGCTTCATGGGGTCTTGATGTATCTTCAGTTGAGCTTAAGGATGTTAAGCTTCCTGAGAATATGGAAAGAACTATTGCCAAACAAGCAGAAGCTGAAAGAGAGAAAAGAGCGGTTATTATCACATCAGAAGGAGAGTTGGCTGCGTCTTCAAACATGGCTGAAGCCGCAAAGGTGCTGTCAGCAACCCCAGGGGCATTACACTTGAGAACTCTTCAGTCAATAAATGATATTTCTTCCGATCAGTCAAACACGGTTGTGTTTGCTGTTCCACTTGAAATTCTTCAGGCATTTAGTGGTTATGGAAAGAAGGCAGAATAATTAAACTCTCGAAAAATCCGCATAAAAAGCGGATTTTAACTTTATAAAATATTTATATAAAGAAAAGATAAAGTTATTAAGACACAATGTTAATTTCTTGTCTTTGGTATCATAGTTCAATGACAAAAAATATTAAAAATAATTTTTTAGAAAATAAAGAATATCAAGATTTTATCCATGAAATTAAAGAGGGTATTGTGCATGCCAGAAACAGTGCTGTGCGCAAGGTTAACAGCGAACTCGTCAACCTCTATTTGAACATAGGTAATCAGATTATCGAAAAACAGAAAGC
>JAYSOO010000075.1:0-8668 GCA_043722755.1 Candidatus Parcubacteria bacterium | reverse complement strand
GAGCATCCTTGAAATCCAAATGCTCATATAATTTTATAAATTCAACAACATCACCTTTCACCCCACAGCCAAAGCAGTTGAAGGTTTGTCTTTGTTCTGAGACAAAAAATGATGGGGTTTTTTCATGATGAAATGGACAACAGGCCTTGTGGTTTATGCCGTTTCTATCAAGCTTTATCACGGAGCCGACAATATCAACTATGTTTACTCTATCTTTGATTTTCTTGACTAGTGGCTGCATATAATGGTTTTAATATATCACATGTATAAGAAAAAATCGCATGAACTTTTGAAGGGTCGATGCGGGTTTAGGTTTTGACTGGTTGTTGATTAGACAATATAATAACACATGTCAAGTATTGAGTCAATAACCTATGCAAACAATCCCTTATCAGCATGTTTTTCCAGATGATCCTTGAAGGCCTTACCTGCCTTATTTCTATATTTGCAATAATCGCAACTATCTTTTTCTTTTGGAATACGATCATCCTCTAAGCATTTTTTAATATTTTGAAGCACTCCTTCTATCCACTCAGTTTTACCGACGTACGGTATAACTTTTATTTTGAATTCTAATTTGTCGTTAAATCCATCACGATCTCTCATACCATTGGCATAGACAAAATACCCTGTTGCAGAGACATCAAATCCAAGCTTACGAAAGATCCATTGATATATTTCCATCTGTCTTTTATATCCATCTTGCCACTCACTGTCGAGATCAACATCAGTGTCTTTACTTGTCGCTTTGTAGTCGACTATGATCAATTTGTCTTTATCATCCCCTTCTGTATATACCCATATATCGTCTATGGCCCCTGTTATCAAAAGATTATTTTTATCATCTGTTACCTGAGCACCAACAAAGTTTTCTCGCCACACATCCATCTCGGTATGAGAAAAAGGTATAGCCTTGATGTCGTTGTCGAGCATGTAGGGGTGCTGGGTTTTTTCTTTTCTATGTGTATCAAACTCTTTTTTTAATAATAAATCAACGGCGGAGTTTAAGTTGAATGGAAATCCTTGAGGGCGAGATACTCCAAGTCTACGGTCCAAGTAAAAACAGCGAGGACATTCTACAAAAAGATCTATCTTAGAACGACTGAGCTTAAAGGCCTCTTTGTCACCTTTTATATATAATTTCTTTTTCCAGGGGATAAATTTACTTGGCATATGTAGGATGATTGTACCACATTATGGAGAAATGCTAGCGGACACATCGGACATTGTACTGACTGTCCTTGTAGTAGTAGTGTATACGGCCATTGTCGGCGTCCCAGAACCAAGCGTAGTTCCAACCGCTAGAGTACAAGGAACTTGCCCAATAATTACTATACTGAAATCCAGAAACTTGAGTAGCAGGACTGTAAGTTGAAAAATCAGTTATTGACTGATACTCAACGATAGTTGGTAGACGCCATACGTTTTGAGGTGTTGTTTGAACTGTGGTACCGTCGGCATCGAGGTATTGGCAATACTCGACAGCATCGAGTAGGACTGACCCGTCACCTACAGGATCAAGAAGTCCATTGCCGGCTATGCAACCAACTGAAGGGTCAGCATCGTGACAAAGTTGCAGGTTTGGATCAGTCTGCCATATCAAAGTCGGTGCCACCACCGCTGTTCCAACCACACCAAGATATGTCGTACCTACAGCAACCTTTGAAGCATCTATAGTCGGAATAACAGCATATATCTCCGACAATGTTCTAAACGTTGCAACAGCAGAACCAGGTATCGCAAACAACCCTGACTTTGTTGAGGTTGCTACGTTTGTTGTTAGCTTTGTATAGATATCATTCAACGTGTATTGCGTAGCATCCCCCGCGGTTCCACTTGGTGTCAATGATCCTATTGCGTTAGCAACTTGTGCACCGATAATAACTGTCAATACCAATGTCAATATAGCTAAGATATTTTTTTTCATTTCTCTATTTTACCCTCCCCAGAAAATTTGTAAAGCATATTTGACACATTGCAAATTAATTTTAATTAATAATCTCTACCTTTATTTCCATCTATGATTATTTTAGGTATATTTTCATAAACTAATATAACCTTAGGCAGAAAATTTTCCAAAGAATTTTCTTGAATAATTGGATTTTTATAAATAACAATTTTACAAAAAAAATCTAGATTTTGTATAGATTCAGCAAATTTTAATCTCAACTTCCACGGTATTTCACTCCAGTGAACATATGGTATTTTTAATTGCTTTTCTGTGTTCAAAATTTTATATATAATGCAACATAAGTATTATTACCTGTTTTTGATAAGATATTTGATTCATCAATGTAGACGATATATTTTTTTTCCATAACAATATACTAAAACAAACCTCATAAAGTATTCATGAATAACACTATAACAACGTACTCACCTCCTCCAATATTGAATATGTCCTGTCTTTACTAATCCCAAATTCATGAAGCCTGTGCGCCTCATTGTGCAACGTCTGACACAAAATTATATTCCTCTCAATAAGCTTTGTTTTTTCTTCATGGCTAATAGTAGTCAAACAGGTTATGGGGTACAGAGAATATTCTATGATCTTGTCTTGCAATGAAAAACCATCTGGATAATCAAAACTCATGAGCTTCAAATTATTGCAATTTGCATACGTTATAGCAGTCTCAGAAAAATAAGTATTTGTAATGAGCCATCCTTCAGTCAGATTCTTAGCCATCCTCTCTGGCATACCATGAGTTGCCTTTGTATCAAAAGAACTTATAGAAAATTCATTGCCATCTATGTCGTCGTACCGAGCTTTTACATATAGGGCATTTTTAAGGTCAGTTCTACTTCCCGCATCACTGTGAAATTTTGCCTCTACCATGACCAATTCATTTTCTCTCCAGGCAATAACATCAACTTCATGAGACACACATTTTCCATAGACCATCTGCCCTGTTATAGCGGCATATCCTTCACGTTGCCATATATGAGAGAGAAATTTTTCAAACGGAAATCCAGACGGACCGATCTCGAGCATTGACCTTTTCAGGGAAAATTTTAAAGCAGAGGCTTTGGAAACATTTTTTAAATGCTTAAATGCCAATCTGTAAATGAAATCAGTTCGAATCGGCTGATTATCTTGATAGCTTTCGTGACACTTGTCTTTGACGTATTTGCAAATATCATATGCGACATCTACCTTTGCTCCAGTTTGAGCGATAGCTTTGATCAATTTCTTTTCATCGAAATCTTCAATCATTCCATTGGCTTTGCGTATTTGCATATGTCGTTTATTTTACCATAAATAATGTTTAAATTAAAAATTTGACAGAAAAATCTACAGTATAATACACTATCATACGTAGCAAAGAAAAAGGCCTTTATGAAGTTTCGTCTTCATCGAGGGCTTTTTCATTTATATAAATTTATTAACTATGTGCCGGAACAAAGCTCTGAGGTGTTGACCTGTTAACTCCTCGGTTCGGAAACAAAAGTTTTTCCTACATCATCACCCCGCCACCAACGCATACTTCTCCATCATAAAACACAATTGACTGCCCAGCTGAATGCATCTCAGATTTTTCAAGCACAACTTTATAATATGAATATTCTTTTTCTATGCTTTTTATATTTACTTTTGCTTGCCTATATCGTAGACGACATGTTTTTATCGTATCGATCCCATCTCGGAGCACGACATGTTTTACAAGGATTGCGTTGTCAACAGTGTTGTCAATATTGCTATCAATCTTGACCTCGGTACCTACGGTAATAGTATTGGCGTGTATATCTTTCGATATTATATATAAACGTTCTTGTCTATTTGTATTTTTAAAAATAGTAAAGCCATGTCTTTCGCCTATCGCATATAGCACCGCCCCGTCATGATCACCGATCACATTTTTTTCAAGATCTAAAACATCGCCCTTACAAATTTCTATGTTTTGCTTTAGAAAAGCTTTCATGTCTATTTGACCAAGGAAACATACCCCCTGACTATCCTTCTTATCGAAGACAGGAATCTTCGCTTTTTTTGCAACCTCTCTTAATTCCGGTTTTTGCAAATGGCCGATTGGAAATAATATATGACCCAGCTCATACATTTCCAAAGTCCACAGAAAATATGACTGGTCTTTATTTTTGTCGAGTCCTTCTAATAATTTATTATTTATATTTTGCGCATAATGACCTGTAGCAATATAATCAGCGCCTTGCTCCTTAGCCCATTTCCAAAACGCACCAAACTTTACTTCGCGATTGCACATCACGTCCGGATTTGGAATATTTCCTATTGAGTATTCATGGAACATATAATCGACTACGCCTTTCTTGTACTCTTCTCTCAAGTCTAATGTTACGAAAGGAATATCCAAGTGAGCACACACCCTCATCGCGTCTCTTCGCTCATCTTTCCATGTACATTCGCCGTTTTCAGGCTGCCACACACGAATAAAAACGCCGGTTACCTCATAGCCCTGCTTTTTGAGAAGATAAGCTCCAACTGAGGAATCAACCCCTCCTGACATGCCGATGTATGCTTTTTTAGATGTCTTCATTGTTATTTTATTGTAGTGTAAAAACTGTTTTTTGCAAGGCTAAAATTTATTTATGGAATGAATAAATTTTTATTTCCCTAAATAAATCTTCCTATTCTTCAAATGCTCAGCATAACTCTTTGCATAATGGTTTATCCCCTCCTTATCAGACAAGAAATATATATAATCGTTGATGTCTGGACTGATCGCAGCTTCTATAGCAATATCCCCTGGGTTCCCTATCGGTGCCGTTGGCAAGCCCTTTATCTTGTAAGTGTTGTATGGTGAGTTCATTTGCAAATCTGCAGTTGTAAGTTCAAGTGAAGCTTTTCCTGTAAAATACCCGAGTGTGGAATCCATCTGTAGTGGCATATCTGCCTTCAGTCTGTTGTTGATGATTCCAGCGACAATCTTCATGTCTTCTGGGTGAGGCACTTCCTTTTCAAGAATCGATGCAATAATTAAAATTCTTCTAAAATCTTCCGTACTTGTGGCATATTTTTCAGTTCTTTTTACAAACACTTCATCTATTTTTTTTAAAATGCTTTCTAACGTTGCTGCTGGTGCAAATTTATATGTCTCCGGAAACATGTATCCCTCTTTTGCTTTTAATATTTGTAGCAATTCTTCTTCCGTATATCGACTAAACACATTTTTAAAATTATTATAAATCTTATCAGAAATGCTGCTAGAATCCTCACCTTCGGTAATAGTTAGCATGACAGGAGTATACTCAAACCGACCACTCACAAATTTGTTAATTATTTCTATTGTATTCAGTGGTTTCTTAAACGTATACTCTCCTACTTGTATTTGAGAATCTTGCCCTGTAATTTTGAAAAAATTCTTGAATATGAATTGATTTTTAATTATCTTTGAATTGTGAAGTGTATTTGAAATCGAAGATACACTCTCACCCTCATTGACGTCAATTATTATGGGATATTGACCAGCATTCACTGGTATAAAAATGTTGAAATACAAAAATGCCAGTATAAGCAACACACCAACTGTTAATATTGTAAATAGTTTTAAAATTTTGTTCATAGTTATTATATCGGAAGATTTGCTGGTGCCTCAACCTTTTTAGCCTCTACTCGCAAAACATGTGAAGTTTTTGCAGTATCTCCTGGAAAATGGAATATTGTTGCGATCTCTTCGGTGGTCATGATAAAAGGCATTCCTGCTAAATATTTATTACTTTTCCATTTAGCCAATCCATTGACTGGAATAAATCCCCAGTAGAAAAATGCTCTTGCTTTATATTGCTCAAATATTGTTTTTTTGTCAGCATTTATTTTTGCCCCACCTTTATCCATCCAGGCATATTTTACCAAAGGTGCTTTTATTTCAAAACTATTTAAATGTGGCGTGTTGTACTGTTTAAAAGTACCCATGAGTGCAGATGAGTTTGCGGGTGAAAATGCATCTTTCGTGGCAAAATATACAGCACGAATAGATGTGTCAAAAGCTAGCTTGGATAACCCTCTCTCCACTGCGTCAACTTTCTCCAACTCTTGTTTTGTGAGCTTCATTTCCGCAGGGTTTATAGGATTTTCCTTATCCATTTTCTTGTCTCTTTTTGTTAATTTTTTAACTTCGTCTTTTGCTCCATCTGTCCAATCAACCATTAATTTGGTTTGATACCACTTCATCTTATTTGCCTTTTTAAATGCCGCTCGATCTTTAGGATCTGTAGGCAATGGCTTAACAACATCCTTTCCAGGAGCTCGTAATCCTATCTGTATCCACGCCTGTTCACCTTCACCTAAACTGCCTAAATATTCTAATACAGGAGTTATCGGGTCAATTTTAAATTCTTCTTTTGGATCCTTATCAAGTCCATAATCAACATATGTTTTTATAGGCAGGTGACCAGCATTTTTCTTTTTAAATTCTCCACACCAAAATTTATATTTTGAAATATCATAGCTAAATCGAGCAACGTAATCATTTTTATAATCACCTTGATACACTTCTTTTATTCCAATGTCTGGAAATTGAGCATACAACTGAGTTTTAATCGTTGAGGAAAAACCTTCTCGAGTCCATATGAAAAACTTAACCTGCCCCTCCAAAGAGACTAGTTCTAATGAAAACCATGTTTTTGTCGAGCCTTTGATCCACACATCTTTCCATTTAGTCTCTCCGAATGGCTGAAATAAACAATTTAAGAAAACCTCCATAGCCAATGGTGACTTTGTTTGCCCTTTTGGAATACTGATTTCAAATAAGTTATATTTTTGTTCTGAAAAGAAAGTAGCACGAACAAAAGAAAGCCAAGTTTTCTTAACTCTGTCCCATAAGTAAATAGAAAGAGAAGAGACTCCTAGAAACAATATGAAATAGAAGATAAATATTAGAAATTGAGTCACTGTCATATACGATATAGTATACCAAATTGATCAAATTATTTCTAGAGACTATTCTATATCCTTTATAGTGTAAAATTCTTCATTTCCGTTTGGAAGCTTTACCCTAACATCATCTCCTTTTTTCTTTCCAGAAATAGCAATCCCTATTGGAGATTTTAAGGAGATTTTGTTTATATTGTAATCAATCTCCTCAGATCCGACTAACATATATGTTTCTTCTTTAGTGGCACCTTTTTTAATTAGAAAAATAGTTGTACCAACCTCAGCCGTTGAAGCGTGGTGCATTTTAATAATTTCAGCATTAGCTAAAACGCTTTCTATTTGATTGATGCGATCTTCAACTATAGCCTGATCTTCACGAGCTTTGTTGAACTCGGCGTTTTCTGAAAGATCACCCAGACTTCTTGCATATTCCAAATCTTCAGCGATCTCTTTTCTTCTAACTGTTTTTAGTCCATCAAGCTCTGTCACAAGCTCTGCATGACGCTCTTTTGATAAATATTCTTTTTGATCTTGGTTTACCATAATGTAATGTATAGTAACATACATTTTATAGTTTGACTATTCAGGAAATAAGATATAATATATATCAAGATTTTGAAGATTTGGTCCAGGTGGATCTGATTGGAGAGATTTAATACGAACCCTACAAAAAAAACGTTATGTTGCAAAAAAAGATTATAGGAGATGTTGATTTTGCCTTACAAAAGAGAAAACTGAGAAAGGGCGAGCACTACACCATCGAAGCCAAGATTGGCGGTGGCAAGAAAGAGGCACATATCACCTTTGCTGACGAGAAGTATCTGGAGGATAACCAGGACCATTTGGAAGAACTCGCCCAACGAAACGAGTTCACAGTCGTACTCAAGGCAGCATAGCATTATTATTATTTAACCCAGTTCGGGGACCATCTGGTCCTCGAGCTTTTTTATTAACGACGTAGAGTGAGAGAAACAAAAGTAAAAAACTTTTGTTTCCGAACCGAGGAGTTAACAGGTCAATACCTCGATGCGTAGCACTCGGGGTGGTATTCATTTTATCTAGATTTTAAACTCTATCACACCACCGTCTTTCTAGCATATGGGCTATCCAGAATACCATATATTAGCATTAAAAATCGGACTATCTCAAGAAAAACTCGCCGAACGTGCGAAAGTGCATCGGACCTGTATCAGCATGATTGAGCGAGCCGAGAAGAATATCACTCTGACCAATATGGAAAAATTTGCAAAAGCCTTAGGCATCAAGCTTAATGAACTGATCAACTTCTAGTTGTTTTTTTTGATCAAAAAAAGCTAATATATAAGCCATGCGAGCAAATGCCTACATTGATGCATCTAACCTATTCTACGGAGGAAAAAAGTCTCTCGGATGGAGTATTGATTATAAAAAATTATACGAGTATCTCGAAGACAAGTATCAAGTAGGACAGGTCTTCTTTTTTGGTGGTGTTGAAATACACAAATTCCCTTTCGATTATCTTTTAATGGAATCAGTACCTATTAAAGATTTGGAAAAATACCTTGTTAAGCTTATTGAAGAAAAAGGTGATTCTCTAAACGAAGCAGAACTTAAGCTATTAGATCGACACTTAAAACGAGTTCGATTTTATCTTACAATTGAAAAGTTTGGATATAAGATGATTCTAAAGCCAGTTAAGACTTTCTTTGATTCTGAAGGTTTACCGAGTCGAAAAGCAAACTGCGATGTTGATATGGCCTTTTTTCTTATGAGAGACAGAAAGTCGTATGATCGGGCAATCATTCTCTCAGGTGACGGAGACTTTTTGCCTGTATTAAAATA
>JAYSOO010000074.1:0-3448 GCA_043722755.1 Candidatus Parcubacteria bacterium | reverse complement strand
AAGTTGCAACAGGCCATTGTCCTGATGAAAACCATGTATCAAACGTATCTATATCTTTCACCCAATCTTCTCCGTCAGGTCTTGAATGACCTATATAATACTCTTCAGACTCTGTTCCTTTATTTTTAAACCAAGCCGGAATAGAGATGCCCCACACAATCTGTCTTGAGATATTCCAATCCATAGGATTTTTCATCCAATGTTCATATGTTTTTCGATATTGATCTGAGATAAAATTTAATTTTCCATCTTGTGATGCCTGCAATGCCATCTCTGCAAGAGATTCCATTTTCACAAACCATTGGTCTTTCAGCTGAGGCTCGATCGGAGTATCACATTTGTAACATACAGAAACGATTGCTTTATATGCTTGGTCTTTGTCCACAACTAGTCCTTTTGCTTCCAGTATTTCAACAACTTTCATACGTCCGGCAGTCGTAGCTTTTAAGCCTTTCAATTCTCCCGCGACATCAGTAAATTTTCCATAATCATCAATCAATTGAACCATGTCAAGTCCATGTTTTTTGGCAATTTGAAAATCAATACCAGAGTGCCACGGTGTAATAGTCATCGCACCCGTTCCAAATTCTGGATCAATGGAATCATCCTTGATGACGGTGAAAGTGCTTTTTCCCAAGACCCACTCAGCTTCAAATATATCTCCGTGGCTGTATTTTGCATAGCGCGCGTCTGAAGGATGAACAACAACGTATTTATCAGTTATTTTAGTTTCAGGACGGGATGTTCCTATATTAAATTCTCCCAGTTTAAAAGTATAAAATGTAGTAACAATCTCTTTTTTTTCAGTTTCGACATCCGACAAAGATGTTTGATGTTTAGAACACCAGTTGCAATCCCTCTTTCCTCTGTAGATCAATCCGTCTTCATGCATTTTTATAAAAGTATTCTTAACTCCGGACACAACTTTCTCATCCAATGTGAACGTATTACGGCTCCAGTCATATGAAGCTCCCATGCGTTTGATTTCACCTGTAACAGTATCCTTGTTGGCCATAGTAAAATCATATATTTCTTTATACAATTGCTCTGTATCCATGCCAAAACGACTTCTTCCTTCCTTCTCCAGTTTCTTTTCATACACCACCTGTGTTTCAAAACCAGCATGATCAGATCCAGGCAACAGTAAAACTTGCTTCCCTTGCATGCGCTGATAGCGTCCAATAATATCTTTCAAGGTCACGTCCAATGCATGTCCAGCATGTAATCTACCATTGGCATTTGGTGGCGGTGTTATAGATGTCCAAGTTGCAGATTCTGCATATTTTTTGGGAAATTTTTGAACCAGCATATCAGGATTAAAAAGACCAGAATCGTTTTCTCTTTCGTATATTGCAGGCTCTACGTCCTTTGATTCATAGGGTTTCTTGTATTTTTCTGGGTCAAATGACATTTACCTATAATAACATAATTATTTTTTGATTTCCTTATATCCTTGGATCAAAAAGACTCTCCGCTGTATCACCATTCAAAAGATTTGCAATCCTTTTTCCTCCCCAAATCGCGGGTAATATTCCAATACCATTACACCCTAGATTATACATGAGCTTATCTTCCCTATTATCAAAGCCAACCAGACGCAATCCGTTAGATGTATACCCCATCAATCCATGCCACATAAACTCTTTATGACTGTGATCTTTTTTATCCTCAACAATATTATTTTTTATAAAATCTAAATAAAACTTTTTAGCATTTTCATCATACTCATGTTGTTTGTTATATATCGAACTATCTTCAAGTACAATAGATATTCCGCCAATACAAAACAGATTTTTAGGATCCTCGCTTTCTAGGTCATAATGACGCCTGGTTGTGTATGTATAACTATCCAAGTATGCAACATCGCGATTTCTATCTATATTCTTAGAAATCTCAACTTGATTTTCTTCAAAAAATTTATCATAATACGCAAACGCACCAGGATTTTTATTCATGTTTTCTGTTTTAGCAAACATGTATCCAACCAAGCCTTTTATGTGTTTATGGAAGTTAAAATTTAAATTCTTATCGGTATTTGATTTTATTGTAAAGTTTTCAAATCCGTTAGTACACAAAATTAATCGACTTGCCTTAAGTTCATTACCTGATTCACTTTTAATAATAACATCATCGACATTAATATCTATCTCCTTAATGTATGTATTTTCATAGACATCAAACCGGTTCGCATATTTTTTTAACAAAACATGTACAATTTTTTCAGTAAACAATGCAGAATTCAAGCAACCTTTTTTTAATGGAAAAGCGGCAATATAGTCAGGATTTTTTGTTTCGGAAAGAGATAGCATGTTTTCCTGATCGATTAACTCAACCAAGTCTAGATACACTGTTTCTATTTCTAGTTGATCAAAAAATTCTTTAGCAACAAGCATTTTTCTAATATTTACCCCTGCATCTTGCAATATCAACAAATCTTTTAACTTGTCATGTATTTGTTTTTTTGTCGAATACAGGTTGTACCCCAAGAATGTTGAGTAATTTATAATCAAATCGAGATCTTGAATAATTTGCTCGATAAGGATCCATGAAGATTCTATATCTTCCATCGCTTTCATGGTTTTCATCAACCCAAAGTCTTCCACTATCGAAAATATAGGCCGCTCTAGTTCAGCGACCAGTTGTCCTGCATTGTGTCCTGTTGCTCCGTGAGCTATCTCTTGGGCATCAACCATCGTTATTTTAGAGTTTGTATACTTCAAAAGGTTGTAGGCTGTAATAACACCAGAAATACCACCCCCAATAATACAAATATCAGTTTCAACATTAGCCTCAAGCGGTGTTAAGCCACGATCTTTTTTAATTTGTGCTGTCCAAGGTGAATGTAGGTCCATGTTATTTTTGCAGATAATTCTGAGCCGTGTTTTGATTGTTAGTTATTACAGTCAAAGTTTTAATAAAATGAACACCGAGATAAAAAAACCAAGATGGAATTATTCCAAATAACACTATAATTGATACAATTCTAGCTGTTGATGATCGTTTGTTATACATATTGTTATATTATATCAAGCTATTAGAAATATATCTATAATCATGACGTTGTAGCCCTTATTGACAAGATCATTGACACATGATGAGCCTATATATCCTGCTCCGCCTATAACGAGTATATTTTTATTCATTAGGCTGAGTATATCATTTTACGTTGTAATTATAAATAAACATGCTATCATAATCCACATTGCCAGATCGTCTAAAGGTAGGACCGAGGCCTTTGAAGCCTTTAATCTTGGTTCGATTCCAAGTCTGGCAACAAGAAAAAATAATACAAAAAGCTCGAGAAATAATCACGAGCTTTTTGTATTTACAATGAAACCATCGGGTATTATTGTTAGCATTGCAGCAATAGAGTTTACACTTTAATCATGAATCAACATGATGTAAACTACATAAAATTAAAAGAATGCAAGTTAAAAGAGGTTCTCAG